>NZ_JBHVEE010000051.1:0-62199 GCF_042802415.1 Streptomyces sp. NPDC057486
ACCCGGAAGCTAAGCCTTTCAGCGCCGATGGTACTGCAGGGGGGACCCTGTGGGAGAGTAGGACGCCGCCGAACAATTATTCCGGGAAAGCCCCGTGCCCTTGTGGCACGGGGCTTTTCTGCGTTCACGATGCCCCTTTGTCACCCCCGTGCATGTGCTGGCGAAGGCTGAGGGTAGGGTCGGGGGGCATCATTGGCACGTTCACAGGAGGCCCCCGGGTGGAGGTCCAGGAGACTCGGGTTCAGACGGACCGGGTCCTCACCATCCCCAACATCCTCAGCATGGCGCGCCTTGTCGGGGTACCGCTCTTCCTGTGGCTGATTCTTCGCCCGGAGTTCGGCGGACCCAAGAGCGATGGCTGGGCGCTGCTCGTGCTGATGCTCAGCGGTATCAGCGACTACCTCGACGGTAAACTCGCCCGCCGATGGAACCAGATCAGCAGCCTCGGGCGGCTCCTGGACCCGGCCGCTGATCGCCTCTACATCCTTTCGACGCTCGTCGGACTGACCTGGCGGGAGATCCTTCCGCTCTGGCTCACGGCGGCACTCCTGGCCCGTGAACTGATGCTTCTCGTGATGGTCGGAATCCTGCGACGCCACGGCTATCCACCACCCCAGGTGAACTTCCTGGGGAAGGCGGCTACGTTCAACCTCATGTACGCCTTCCCCTTGTTGCTGCTCAGTGACGCAAGTGGTTGGCTTGGATCGCTCGCCGCTGTTTTCGGATGGGCGTTCGCAGGATGGGGTACAACGCTCTATTGGTGGGCAGGGATCCTCTACGTGGTTCAGGTCCGCCGACTCGTCAAGGCGGATGCAGTAGCCGATTGAGCTCGTTTGATGCGGTGCCGCGCAGTGTGGCCGGTCCGCGGCTGAACTCTGAGATGTTGCCCTGACGGGCGAAGTCGGCTAAACCGTCGTCTCTTCAAGGAGGACGTTTCCGACATGAAGGCCGTCGTGATGGCTGGCGGTGAAGGCACACGCCTTCGCCCCATGACTTCCAGCATGCCCAAGCCGCTCCTGCCCGTCGCCAATCGGCCGATCATGGAGCATGTGCTGAGGCTGCTGAAACGGCATGGGCTCAATGAGACCGTCGTGACCGTCCAGTTTCTCGCCTCCCTCGTCAAGAACTACTTCGGCGACGGCGAAGAGCTCGGGATGGAGCTCACCTATGCCAACGAGGAGAAACCTCTCGGGACAGCCGGCAGCGTAAAGAACGCCGAGGAAGCGCTCAAGGACGACACCTTCCTCGTCATTTCCGGTGACGCGCTCACGGACTTCGACCTCACCGACCTCATCGCCTTCCACAAGGAAAAGGGCGGACTGGTCACCGTGTGCCTGACCCGAGTTCCGAATCCACTGGAATTCGGAATCACGATTGTCGACGAGGCGGGCCAGGTCGAGCGATTCCTGGAGAAGCCAACCTGGGGCCAGGTCTTCTCGGACACCGTCAACACGGGCATCTATGTCATGGAACCCGAGGTCTTCGACTATGTCCAAGCCGATGTCTCGGTGGACTGGTCCGGTGATGTCTTCCCGCAGCTCATGAAGGAAGGCAAGCCCATCTACGGCTATGTCGCCGAAGGCTACTGGGAGGACGTGGGCACGCATGAGAGCTATGTGAAGGCTCAGGCCGACGTTCTGGAGCGCAAGGTCGACGTCGAGATCGACGGCTTCGAGATCTCGCCCGGTGTGTGGGTTGCGGAAGGCGCCGACGTCCATCCTGACGCGGTGCTCCGCGGACCCGTCTACATCGGGGACTACGCGAAGATCGAGGCCGGTGTCGAGATCCGCGAGCACACGGTCGTCGGTTCGAACGTCGTCGTCAAGACCGGGGCGTTCCTGCACAAGGCCGTGATCCACGACAACGTCTACATCGGCCAGCACTGCAATCTGCGCGGCTGTGTGATCGGTAAGAACACCGACATCATGCGGGCTGCCCGCATCGAGGACGGTGCGGTCATCGGGGACGAGTGCCTGGTCGGTGAAGAATCGATCATTCAGGGCAATGTCCGGGTCTACCCGTTCAAGACCATCGAGGCCGGCGCCTTCGTCAACACCTCGGTGATCTGGGAGTCTCGGGGCCAGGCACACCTCTTCGGCGCCCGAGGTGTCTCAGGAATCCTGAATGTGGAGATCACGCCGGAACTCGCCGTCCGGCTCGCCGGCGCGTACGCCACCACCCTCAAGAAGGGTTCGACCGTCACCACCGCCCGTGACCACTCCCGTGGCGCCCGTGCGCTGAAGAGGGCCGTGATCTCGGCGTTGCAGGCCAGCGCCATCGACGTACGGGACCTGGAGAACGTGCCGCTTCCGGTCGCGCGTCAGCAGACCGCTCGGGGCAGCGCGGGCGGGATCATGATCCGTACGTCGCCCGGGGTGCCTGATTCGGTGGACATCATGTTCATCGACGAACGGGGGGCGGACCTCTCCCAGGCGGGGCAGCGGAAGCTGGACCGCGTCTACGCCCGCCAGGAGTACCGCCGGGCCTTCCCGGGAGAGATCGGGGATCTGCACTTTCCGTCCAGCGTCTTCGACTCCTACACCGGGGCACTGCTGCGCAATGTGGACACCACAGGGATCTCCGCCGCCGGTCTCAAGGTTGTCGTCGATGCGTCCAACGGCAGTGCCGGACTCGTTCTGCCCAGTCTGCTCGGGCGGCTCGGCGTGGACGCGCTGACCATCAACCCCGGGCTCGACGAATCACGGCCCACGGAGTCCGCCGACACCCGGCGCTCCGGGCTCGTGCGGCTCGGGGAGATCGTGTCCTCGGCACGGGCCGCGTTCGGAGTGCGCTTCGACCCGGTCGGGGAGCGGCTCTCCCTGGTCGACGAGCGGGGCCGGATCGTTGAGGACGATCGGGCCCTTCTGGTCCTGCTCGATCTGGTGGCCGCCGAGCGGCGCAGCGGCCGGGTGGCGTTGCCGGTGACCACGACGCGGGTCGCCGAGCAGGTCGCCGCCTACCACGGCACACAGGTGGAGTGGACGACGACGTCGCCGGACGACCTGACCCGTGTGGGACGCGAGGAAGGCACCATCTTCGGGGGCGACGGGCGGGGCGGTTTCATCGTTCCCGAATTCAGCAGCGTCTTCGACGGTTCGGCAGCCTTCGTGAGGCTTCTCGGGCTCGTTGCGCGGACGCAGCTCACGCTCAGCCAGATCGATGCCCGGATTCCCCTGGCGCACGTGTTGCGCCGCGACCTGGCCACGCCCTGGGCCGTCAAGGGACTGGTCATGCGTCGCGTGGTGGAAGCCGCCGGGGACCGTGACGTCGACACCACCGACGGCGTGCGGGTCGTCGAGGCGGACGGGCGCTGGGTGATGGTGCTTCCCGACCCGGCCGAGGCCGTCACCCATCTGTGGGCGGAGGGCCCCGACGACGCCTCGGCGCAGGAACTGCTCGACGAGTGGTCGGCGATCGTGGACAGCGCAGGTCAGTGACCTGTCGCCGGTGTGCCGGGAGGTGTCGTGCAGACGCCTCCCGGCGCACGGGTGGGGCCATTCGGCGGTAGCAGTCGCGGCGTGCGACGATGTGCGGCATGTCGCAGCAGCCCCCCGATCGGAGTACCGCCTCGCCGCCTGCGCGCCCTGACGCGTCCATGTCGCTGCTGACCAATGTGATGGACCACAGCCTGGACGACGGCTACGCGGAGGCCACGGCCAAGCGCAAGGCCGACGGGAGTGCGGCCATGCCCCGCACACTGAAGGCGAAACTGGGCCTCGCGGCGTGCCTCGTGCTGGCTGCCCTCGTCGTCACCCTGGGCGCCGCGGAGGCGCGTGTATCGGCGCCTGTCCTCGCCAAGGAGCGCGAGGAGCTCATCGAGCGTATCGACACGGAGACGTCGGCGGCCGACAAGCTCGAGTCCCAGGTCGACAAGGCCCGCGACGACGTGGGCGAGCGGCAACGTAAAGCGTTGGAAAAGCATGGCGGGGACCAGGGACAGCTCGTGGCGCTGCTCTCCGGGGCGACCGCCGTCAAGGGACCCGGGGTGAAACTCGTCGTCGACGATGCCAAGGGCACCGACCAGGGCGGCGGCGGACCGCGCGAGACCACTGGTTTCACCGACACGGGGCGGGTGCGCGACCGGGACATGCAACGGGTCGTCAACGGCCTCTGGCAGTCCGGCGCGGAGGCGGTCTCCATCAACGGGCAGCGGCTGACGGCCCTGTCGGCGATCCGCGCCGCGGGCGACGCCATACTGGTCGACAACAAGCCGCTCGTGCCGCCGTACACGGTGCTTGCGGTGGGGGACGGGAAGCGGCTCAGCACCGCTTTCGAGGACAGTGCCGACGGCCAGTACCTGAGGGCGCTGAAGGACACCTTCGACATCCGGACCAACATGTCCGTCCAGGACGAGGTGCGCCTCCCGGCTGCGCCCAGCCTCATCGTACGAACAGCAGAGCCGAAGGCCGCAGACACCGGCAGTGGTGCGGCAGACACAGGGAAGGGCACATCGTGATCGCCGTACTGGGCCTCGTCGTGGGAGTCGTGGTCGGACTGTTGGTCCGGCCCGAGGTGCCGGCGGTGGTCGAGCCCTATCTCCCGATTGCCGTCGTGGCTGCTCTCGATGCAGTCTTCGGTGGTCTGCGGGCCATGCTCGACGGCATCTTCGTCGACAAGGTCTTCGTGGTGTCGTTCCTCTCGAACGTTGTCGTCGCCGCACTGATCGTGTTCCTGGGCGACAAGCTGGGTGTGGGAGCGCAGCTCTCCACCGGTGTGGTCGTCGTCTTCGGTATCCGCATCTTCTCCAACGCCGCGGCTATCCGCCGGCACGTCTTCCGGGCCTGAGGCCGATGAGCAACGAAGAGCTTCCCCGTGACCAGGAGCGCACCGGCGAGCAGCAGGCCCACGTGCCTGAGCAGCTCACGGGGCGCCAGAGGCTGATCGCCGGGCTGTGGCCGCCCCGGGTCACCCGCGCGCAACTCGTCGTGGCGCTGCTGCTGTTCGTCCTGGGGCTGGGTCTGGCGATCCAGGTGCGGTCGAACAGTGACAACAGCGCACTGCGCGGTGCCCGGCAGGAGGATTTGGTCCGCATTCTCGATGAACTCGATGACCGTACACAGCGTCTTGAGGATGAGAAGCAGCGTCTGGACGATCAGCGTACGGAGCTGGAGAACAGCTCGGACCAGGCAGAGGAGGCCCGTAAGCAGACCGTGGAGAAGGAACGGCAACTCGGTGTCCTCGCGGGCACCGTGGCGGCACACGGGCCCGGGATCACGCTCACGATCAATGATCCGGGGGACGCGGTGCAGGCGGACATGCTGCTCGACGCCCTCCAGGAGCTGCGTGCGGCCGGGGCGGAGGCGATCGAGGTCAACGGGGTGAGGGTGGTGGCCAATACGTACTTCTCCGGCGACGGCGGCGCCATCAAGGTCGACGACCGGTCCATCTCCGCGCCGTACGTCTTCAAGGTGATCGGCAAACCGCAGGATCTGGAGCCGGCGCTGAACATCCCCGGTGGTGTGGTGCAGACGCTGGAGAAGGAGCAGGCGACCGTGCATGTGGCGCAGGCCGACGACATCGTCGTGGACGCCTTGCGACCTGCGCAGCAGCCTGACTACGCTCGGTCGTCATCCCAGTGAGGGCGCCGGACACGGGGCTCGAAGGACACGGGCAAGAGGTTGCGGGGGGTCGCCGCATCGTAATGGTGGCGTGTGGTGGAAACTGTCGAGTGGATACGGACGTTGTGAAGATGTCCGGGTCGGCAGGTGTGTTCAGTCAGGGTTCGTCCTGCCCCACGGGCGGGTCTGTTTCGGTCAAGGGGAATCGCCCGTGAAGTTGTTTGCGAAGTTGTTCGGCAAGAGCGCCCGCGATGACGCGGCCCGTCATCGCGCACCGCGCCATGGCCAGGCCGAGGAGCAGGGCACTGATCGCCCGCTCTTCCGTGACGAGGTGTCGGGTCCGGGCGGTGACATTTCGGGTGGAACCGGCGCGTCGTCTGTTGACCCTGCCGGTCCGGGCCGCATAGGTTTCGGGGATCCATCAGCCTCAAGTACGGGTGGAGGGTTTGGGTCCATGCCGGTCTGTTCGAGGTGCGGCCATCGCAACGCCGAGGCCAGTCGTTTCTGTTCCAACTGTGGTGCGCCGCTGCGTGGAGGCGCCTCTGCGGAGCGTCCTTCGGAGACGACGTCGACCATCTCCATCTCCGGTCTCGAGGCGTACGAGGCGGAGGCGACGGGCCAGACGCCCGTGCCCTCCCTCTCACCGGAGGCCCAGGCCGCCGTCGACGCCCTGCCGCTCGGCTCGGCGCTCCTGGTGGTGCGTCGCGGTCCGAACTCCGGCAGCCGCTTCCTGCTGGACGGCGAGCTGACCACGGCCGGCCGCCACCCGCAGAGCGACATCTTCCTCGATGACGTGACGGTCTCCCGCCGTCACGTGGAGTTCCGCCGGAGCCCCGACGGCAGCTTCACGGTCGGGGATGTCGGCAGCCTCAACGGCACGTACGTCAATCGTGAGCGCATCGACTCCGTCGCGCTGTCCAACGGCGACGAAGTGCAGATCGGGAAGTACCGGCTGGTCTTCTACGCAAGCCAGCGGGGCATCTGACCCGTCAGGGAAGGTCCATGCTGAGAACATCGACGGGCGGTGCCGGTCACGGCACCGCCACGGCCGACGACCGGGCCATGAGCATCGGCACGGTGCTCCTGCAGCTGCGGGACGAATTTCCCGAAGTCACCATCTCCAAGATTCGCTTCCTGGAGGCCGAGGGGCTCGTCGAGCCGCAGCGGACCCCCTCCGGCTACCGCAAATTCCGCCCCGAAGACGTCGAGCGGCTGGCGCAGGTGCTGCGGATGCAGCGGGACCATTATCTTCCGCTCAAGGTCATCCGTGAGCACCTGGACGCCCTGGCCCGCGGCGAGCAGGTGTCCCTGCCGGCCGCGGGCGGTCCGCGGGACCTGACCGACGGTTCCTGGGACGGCGAGTCCTGGCGGGCCACCGCGGCCCGGATCGGGCGTGCGGAGCTCCTGGCCGCCGCCGAGGTCACCGAGAGCGAGCTCGCGGAGTGGGAGTCGTACGGGCTCATCGCTCCGACGGCGGAGGGTGGCTACGACGCCGAGACGGTGACCGTTGCCAAACTTGTGGCGGATCTGGGTCGATTCGGTCTGGAACCGCGTCATCTGCGGGCGATGCGCGGGGCTGCGGAACGCGAGGCCGGTCTGATCGAGCAGGTGGTCGCGCCCTTGCGCCGACACCGGAATCCGCAGACCAGAGCCCATGCGGAGGCCAAGGCGAAGGAGCTCGCGGAGCTCTCCGTACGGCTTCATTCGGCCCTTGTGCAGACCGCTCTGCGGATCCGACTCCACTGAGTCACGGGGGAGCCCGACTACCCAAACCTGCCGAGCACGTCCTAGGGTTGCTGTGTGAACGAGCTCGACGTTGTGGGTGTCCGGGTGGAAATGCCCTCCAACCAACCGATCGTTCTCCTGCGTGAAGTGGGAGGCGACCGGTACCTCCCCATTTGGATCGGTCCGGGTGAGGCGACCGCGATCGCCTTCGCCCAGCAGGGCATGGCTCCGGCCAGGCCGCTGACCCATGATCTCTTCAAGGATGTGCTCGAGGCCCTGGGTCAGGAGCTCACCGAGGTCCGCATCACGGACCTCAGGGAAGGGGTCTTCTACGCGGAGCTGGTCTTCGCCGGCGGGGTCGAGGTGAGCGCGCGGCCGTCCGACGCCATAGCGCTCGCGCTGCGCACCGGCACGCCGATCTACGGCAGTGACGGGGTGCTCGACGACGCGGGGATCTCCATCCCGGACGAGCAGGAGGACGAGGTCGAGAAGTTCCGGGAGTTCCTCGACCAGATCTCGCCGGAGGACTTCGGTACCAACAGCCAGTGACCGTCCAGCAGGGTCGCCGTCAACGCATTCGGCAAGCCTTTCCCGGGAACGGGACACCGCAAACCACCCTCAGGGTGATTATCACCCGGCGTGCCCAGTGTGGCGATCGTTGACGCACCCCGAGCGACTGCCTACCTTCGAGATGGCAGGTCAAGGACGGAGGTCGGCGTGAGAAGCAGCGGCGACGGTACGGCAGCGGGTGGGCCCTACCGGCAGCACGGAAGTACAGCCGACCACACCCTCAGACAACCGGTTCAACCGGCGGCGATGGCGGGGGACGGGGCGGCAGCGGCCGGCGACATCGGCTATCGCGGGCCGACGGCGTGCGCGGCGGCGGGGATCACCTACCGGCAGCTCGACTACTGGGCGCGCACCGGGCTCGTCGAGCCGAGCGTGCGACCGGCCTACGGATCGGGCACGCAGCGCCTCTACAGCTTCAGGGACGTCGTCCTGCTGAAGATCGTCAAGCGCTTCCTCGACACGGGCGTCGCCCTGCAGAACATCCGCACCACGGTCCAGCATCTGCGGGCCCGGGGGTTCCAGGATCTCGAGCGGATGACCCTCATGAGCGACGGAGCGACCGTCTACGAGTGCTCCTCGCCCGACGAGGTCGTGGATCTGCTCCAGGGGGGCCAGGGGGTCTTCGGCATCGCCGTCGGGGTGGTCTGGAGGGATGTCGACGCCGCCCTGTCGCAGTTGCACGGCGAGCGGGTGGACACGGGCGAGACGCTGATCGGCCACAACCCCACCGACGAGCTCGCACGGCGGCGCAACCGCGCCGTCTGACGGGGCGCGGCGATTGTCAGTGCCTTAGGGCAGCATCGGTTGATGTGAGATCCGCGCCCACCATCCTGCATCTGGACATGGATGCCTTCTACGCCTCGGCCGAGCAGGCGGCGAAACCGAGCCTGCGCGGCAAACCGGTCGTGGTCGGCGGGCTGGGACCCCGCGGGGTCGTCGCCACGGCGTCCTACGAGGCGCGGCGCTTCGGAGTGCACTCGGCGATGCCGACCGCGCAGGCCCGGCGGCTGGCGCCCAATGCCGCCTACCTGGTGCCCCGCTTCACCCTGTACCGGACGGTGAGCGACCAGGTGATGGGGTTGCTGGGGCAGCTGTCACCACTGGTGGAGCCGCTCAGCCTGGACGAGGCGTTCGTCGATCTGGAGGCCGGTGGGACTGCCGACGACACCGCCTCGGCGCGGGCCATCGGCGAGCAGCTGCGCGACGCCATCAGAGCCGTCACCGGACTCACCGGCTCGGTGGGCCTCGCGGGTTCCAAGATGCTGGCCAAGATCGCCTCGGAGGAGGCGAAACCGAACGGGCTGCTGGTCATCGAGCCGGGCACCGAGCGGGATCTGCTCGCGCCGATGTCCGTACGGATCCTCCCCGGTGTGGGCCCCGCCACCGGGGACCATCTGCGGCGGGCCGGGATGACCACGGTCGACGACCTGGTCACGGCCGGCGAGGCGGAGCTCGTACGACTGCTGGGGAAGGCGCACGGCGTCGCTCTCCATCGCATGGCTCTCGGGTACGACGACCGCCCCGTCGTGGCCGAGCGCGACGCCAAGTCCGTGTCGGTCGAGGACACCTTCGACATGGACCTGCACGACCGGGTCCGGGTCAGGACGGAGGTCGAGCGCCTGGCGGACCGTTGTGTCCAGCGGCTGCGGGCCGCGGAGCGCTCGGGACGCACCGTGGTGCTGAAGGTGCGCAGATACGACTTCTCGACGCTCACGCGGTCCGAGACGCTCCGGGGGCCGACGGATGACCCCACCGTGGTCAGAGAGGCCGCTGCGCGGCTCCTGGAGGCTGTGGACACGACCGGAGGGGTGCGGCTGCTCGGGGTGGGCGTCACGGGGCTCGCCGACTACACGCAGGAGGATCTTTTCGCCCAGGCAGCCGGTGAGCGGGCCGCGCCCGAGGTCCCGGCCCGTGAGGAACAGGACGCGGGCGGCCACGGGGACGAGCCGGCGGACGGGGCGCAGGAGCAGGAGGCGGCCGAACAGCTCGCGGCCCGGCGCTGGCCCGCCGGGCACGACGTATGCCATGACACCTACGGCCACGGCTGGGTACAGGGCAGTGGGGTGGGCCGGGTGACCGTGCGGTTCGAGGAACCCGAGTCACCGCCCGGCCGGGTGCGGACGTTCCGTGTCGACGATCCGGAGCTGCAGCCGGCCGATCCGCTCCCGCTGGTGCGTGATCCGGTGGATTACTCGTCCTGGCCGGCCAGGCTGCCGAAGTCCCGGTCCTGGCCCGGCTCGTCGGGCGGTGAGTCCAGGCCGTAGTGCCGGTAGAGCTGAAGCTCCTGTTCCGGCGAGAGATGGCGGCCCACGCCGAAGTCGGGTGCGTCCTTGATCAGTGCACGGTCGAAGGGGATCCGAAGCACGTCGTCGACGAACTCGCTGGGCTCAAGCGGCACGAAGGCGTCCCTGCTGAACAGTCCGGTACGCACGGCTGCCCACTCGGGTATGCCGGTCGCGTCGTCGAGATACACCTCGTCCACAGTTCCGATCTTGGTGCCCTTGCGGTCGAATGCCTTGCGCCCGATCAGGTTGCGCGGATCGATGTCGGTCTGCACGGTCCCTCCCATTGGTCGCGGCTACTCCACAGGCTCTACGAAAGTGCAGATTCGGGCTGTCGGCCACTTGAGAATTTCGTCGCGAGCCCCGCTGGTAGGCTGGTGATGGCTGCTGACCCCGTGCGGGAGAGTCTTCCGGAGACATCCGGCAGGCGCCGAAGGAGCAAATCCTCCCCGGAATCTCTCAGGCCCCCGTACCGCACGGACGAGGTCACTCTGGAAAGCAGGGCGGGTTTCGTGGCGGCAGCAGCCGGGACGGATCCCTCCCTCACCGACGGTGAAAGCCGGTATGCCTCAGGGCGCACCGGTGAAGCTCTCAGGTTGAGATGACAGAGGGGGAGGCCGTCCGGGCACCCGCGCCGTGGTGCCCCTCGCAGGTCGTGACAGACCAGGAGGCCTCCATCATGACCCCCCGTCGCACTCCGCTCTCCCAGCTGGAGCAGGGCATCCCCTTCGAGCAGCGCCACATCGGCCCCGATGCCGAGGCGCAGGCGAAGATGCTCGCCCAGGTCGGTTACGGCTCGCTCGACGACCTCACCGCGGCCGCGGTGCCCGATGTGATCAAGAGTGCGGAGGCTCTGCAGCTGCCGTCGGCCCGTACCGAGGCCGAGGTCCTTGCCGAGCTGCGCACCCTTGCCGACCGCAACCAGGTGCTCGCCCCGATGATCGGGCTCGGCTACTACGGCACGTTCACCCCGCCGGTGATCCTGCGCAACGTCATGGAGAATCCCGCCTGGTACACGGCCTACACGCCGTACCAGCCGGAGATCTCGCAGGGCCGCCTGGAGGCGCTCCTCAACTTCCAGACGATGGTCGCCGAGCTGACCGGGCTGCCCACCTCCGGCGCCTCGCTGCTCGACGAGGGCACCGCCGCCGCCGAGGCCATGTCGCTCGCCCGACGTGTCGGCAAGGTCAAGGACGGCGTCTTCCTGGTTGACTCCGACGCCCTGCCCCAGACCATCGCCGTGATCGAGACCCGCGCCGAGCCGACCGGTGTCGAGGTCGTCGTCGCCGATCTCGCCGCTGGCATCCCCGCCGAGGTCGCCGAGCGCGGTGTCTTCGGTGTGCTGCTCCAGTACCCGGGTGCCTCCGGTGCCGTCCGCGACATCAAGCCCGTCATCGAGCAGGCCCACGAGCTCGGCGCGATCGTCACCGTCGCCGCCGACCTGCTCGCCCTGACCCTGCTGACCTCGCCCGGCGACCTCGGCGCGGACATCGCCGTCGGCACCACGCAGCGCTTCGGTGTGCCGATGGGCTTCGGCGGACCGCACGCCGGCTTCATGGCCGTACGCGAGAAGTTCGCCCGCAGCCTGCCCGGCCGCCTCGTCGGAGTCTCCGTCGACGCGGACGGCAACAAGGCGTACCGCCTCGCCCTGCAGACCCGCGAGCAGCACATCCGTCGCGAGAAGGCCACCAGCAACATCTGTACCGCGCAGGTGCTGCTCGCCGTGATGGCCGGGATGTACGCGGTCTACCACGGCCCCGACGGCTTGCGGACGATCGCGCAGCGCACCCACCGCTACGCCACGATCCTGGCCGAGGGACTGCGGGCGGCCGGGGTCGACGTCGAGACCGGCGCCTTCTTCGACACGCTCACCGTGCGTGTCCCCGGCAAGGCGGCGGATGTCGTGGCCGACGCCCGCGACCGCGGGGTCAACCTGCGTCTTGTCGACGCCGACCGGGTCTCCCTCGCCTGTGACGAGACCACTACGCGTGCGCAGCTCGCCGCCGTCTGGGCCGCTTTCGGCGCCGACGGTGACATCGAGGCGCTGGACGCCGCTGCCGCCGACGCACTGCCCGAGTCCCTGCTGCGTACCGACGGGATACTCAACCATCCGGTCTTCCACCAGCACCGCTCCGAGACCGCGATGCTGCGCTACCTGCGCAAGCTCGCCGACCGTGACTACGCGCTGGACCGCGGCATGATCCCGCTCGGCTCCTGCACCATGAAGCTGAACGCGACCACCGAGATGGAGTCGATCACCTGGCCCGAGTTCGGCGCGCTGCACCCGTTCGCGCCGGCCGAGCAGGCGGAGGGCTACCTCACGCTGATCCGCGAGCTGGAGGAGCGCCTCGCCGAGGTCACCGGCTACGACGCGGTCTCCATCCAGCCGAACGCGGGCTCGCAGGGCGAGTTCGCGGGCCTGCTGGCCGTGCGTGCGTACCACCGGGCCAATGGCGACGAGCAGCGGACCGTGTGCCTCATTCCGTCCTCCGCGCACGGCACCAACGCGGCGAGCGCCGTGATGGCGGGCATGAGGGTCGTCGTGGTGAAGACCGCCGACGACGGTGAGGTCGACGTCGAGGACCTCCGCGCCAAGATCGAGAAGCACCGCGAGGAACTCGCCGTGCTCATGATCACGTACCCGTCGACGCACGGTGTGTTCGAGGAGCACGTCGCCGACATCTGTGCCGAGGTGCACGACGCGGGCGGTCAGGTGTACGTCGACGGCGCCAACCTCAACGCACTGGTCGGCCTCGCCAAGCCGGGTCGGTTCGGTGGCGACGTCTCGCACCTGAACCTGCACAAGACCTTCTGCATCCCGCACGGCGGCGGTGGCCCCGGTGTCGGCCCGGTCGGCGTGCGCGCCCACCTGGCGCCGTATCTGCCGAACCACCCGCTGCAGCCCGCCGCGGGCCCCGAGACCGGTGTCGGCCCGATCTCGGCCGCGCCGTGGGGCTCGGCCGGTATTCTCCCGATCTCCTGGGCGTACGTACGCCTGATGGGTGGGGAGGGCCTCAAGCACGCGACGCAGGTCGCCGTACTCGCGGCCAACTACATCGCCAAGCGTCTGGAACCGCACTACCCGATCCTGTACACCGGCCCGGCCGGTCTGGTCGCGCACGAGTGCATCGTCGATCTGCGGCCGATCTCCAAGGCGACCGGGGTCAGCGTCGACGACATCGCCAAGCGTCTGATCGACTACGGCTTCCACTCGCCGACCATGTCGTTCCCGGTGGCGGGCACGCTGATGATCGAGCCGACCGAGAGCGAGAACCTCGCCGAGCTCGACCGGTTCTGCGACACGATGATCGCCATTCGCGGCGAGGTCGAGAAGGTGGCCTCCGGCGAGTGGACCGCGGACGACAACCCGCTGACCAACGCCCCGCACACCGCCGCCATGCTCGGCGGGGAGTGGAAGCACGCGTACAGCCGCGAGACGGCCGTCTTCCCGGCCGGAGTCTCGGCCGCCGACAAGTACTGGCCGCCGGTGCGCCGGATCGACGGTGCGTTCGGTGACCGCAACCTCGTCTGCTCCTGCCCGCCGCTGGACGAGTACGACAACTGACTCACCCGTTCGGGTGTGACGCGGACATGCGTCGGGGCCGGTTCGGAGATCTTCTCCGGGCCGGCCCCCGTTTCTTACGGGCCGCGGTCAGGCGGCCTTCATCACCCGACCGGCGTCCAGCGGCCGGTGCGGAGCGATGATCTGCCCGTCCGGGAGCAGCTCACCGGTGTCCTCGAAGAGCAGGACGCCGTTGCACAGCAGGCTCCAGCCCTGTTCCGGGTGGTGCGCCACCAGGCGTGCGGCTTCCCGGTCGGCTGAGTCGGCGGTTGGGCAGGGTGGCTTGTGCTGGCACATGGCTGGGTTCTTTCGCTGCGTTGTAGTGAGTGTCCTGCGGCTGGATGAGGTGTTCATGGCCGCCCCCCGTATCGATCGGTCTGGTTCCAGTGTTGCCCCACGGGCGCCGATCCGCAGGGATTTCGCGGCAGCGCTGCTCCTACTCTCATGACGCATCACCCGGCCGGACGGTTCAACACAACTGGACTGTCCCTTCGGGTGGTTCGGGGTGGCCGGACCGGACTAGTCCGGATGGGACCGGGGGCGCCCCCGACCTCCCGCGCCGCGTGTCCCGCAGCATTGTGCCCCGCCACCGGAAACGGCGACGGGGCACAGTACGGCGTGCCGGAGGCGGGACGGGGTCAGGCCGGTGAACCGAGCAGGGGGCCGGGGCCGGGCGTGATGCGCAGGGTCATCACGGGAAGCAGATCGGCGACCCGGTGCGGGTGGTGTGCCGCGATACCCGGTGCGGCGGGAGCCAGCGGTACCAGAAGATCGGTGGGGGCGAGGGCGCCCCCGGACGGGTCGGCTTCGACGTCCTCGTGGAGCCACAGCGTCAGCATGTAGAGCTCCGGGATCGACAGCAGACGGGGCTGGTAGTGGGGAGTGACCGTCTCCGTCTGGCGCAGGGCGAGTTCGGTCGAGGCGATGTAGGGGCCCTCGAAGAAGTGCGAGAAGGCCCAGCCGTCCGGGGTGAGCATGGTGTCGGCCGCGGCGACGGCCCGCTCCGAGCTGCGGATCAGGAAGCGCCACGCGGTCAGCCGGGTGCGTGGCGCGAGCCCGCTCGGGCCGATCCGGTCCAGTACATGGACGGGGAGCGGGAGTTCGGGGCTCAGAGGTCCCTGGACGGACCGGAGAGCCGGGGTGCGGGCCTCGAGGACTGCGGTGGGTGAACCGAGTGCCGTGAGGACGCTGCGCAGGGCAGGCGCGGGAGCCGGGGGAACATGCAGCGGCATAGTGGGTTGCCTCTCACTTCGGAGACACGGTGATGCGTGGGCGGGTGCAGACGGCGCTGTCGGCGTGCGGGGCCAGAGGAGGCCGGTGACTGGGCCGGTGCGTCAACTCTCTGCCTCGTCCGCGGAGTTTATACGACACGTGTTCACGCGGTGTTTCCACTAGCTGTCGCAGGTATTGCCGACAAGGTGGTATCCAGACTTTATTATGCGGAGATTCTGCTGATTCGGGGTGAGCCGCGCAGCTGCTGCCTGGTGTTTTTCCGCAGCCGCGGTAGGCCGAATCGCGTCGGCGTTTTCGCCACCCGCCGACCGGCGGAAACCGCACTGTGCTACATGCCGTCGGAATGTGCCCGGGACGACCGCCATCAGATTACTGGTTCCGCGCTGTCCACGGGGGCGTTATGGATCACCTCCCCTGGGCATTATCGATCGTGACGCGAGCGGCCTGGGCCGCGGGCCGCCCACTTGCGGAGGGACTCTTCGATGGGGGAGAAGGTCGTGGCGGGCGCCTTTGACCTGTCCGATCGGCAGAGGTACCGGAGGAAGCTCCACCTGTGCCTGGAGGGGCTGGGGAGGCTCCTGGCGGAGCAGAGGTTCGACCGCCCCCGCAACCTCATGGGCATGGAGATCGAACTCAATCTGGCGGGTTCGGACGGCCTGCCCCGGATGATGAATGCAGAGGTGCTCGAGCGGATCGCGAGCCGTGATTTCCAGACCGAACTCGGGATGTTCAATCTGGAAGTGAACATAGTTCCGCATCACCTGGACGGTCGTGTTTTCGATCAGCTGGCCGAGGAGCTCAGGACCGGTCTCGGATATGCGCATCGGAAGGCGGGCGAGGTCGCTGCCGGGATCATGATGATCGGAATGCTTCCGACCCTCGGCCATGCGGACCTGGTCGCGGCGAACCTCTCGGACGTGGACCGCTACACACTGCTCAATGATCAGATAGTGGCGGCGCGCGGCGAGGATTTCGCCCTCGATATCGAAGGCGTGGAGCGA
The DNA here is from genome assembly GCF_042802415.1 of Streptomyces sp. NPDC057486. Classification (NCBI taxonomy): domain Bacteria; kingdom Bacillati; phylum Actinomycetota; class Actinomycetes; order Kitasatosporales; family Streptomycetaceae; genus Streptomyces; species Streptomyces sp. NPDC057486. Next base: position 15,932 of record NZ_JBHVEE010000051.1, read on the forward strand.
TTGGTCTGCACCGCCACCTCGATCACACCCGAAGCGGCCTGCACATCGGTCCAGCTGCATCTGCAGGTCACCCCGGCGCGTTTCGCGGACGTGTGGAACGCCGCCCAGGCCGTCGCCGCCGTTCAGGTCGCCCTCGGCGCCAACTCGCCCTTTCTGTTCGGCAGGGAGCTGTGGCGGGAGTCGCGGCCCCCGCTCTTCCAGCAGGCCACCGACACCAGGCCGCCGGAACTGCAGAACCAGGGGGTGCGTCCGAGGACCTGGTTCGGCGAGCGATGGATCAGCTCGGCGTACGAGCTCTTCGAGGAGAATCTGCGCTACTTCCCGCCGCTGCTCCCGATCTGCGACGAGGAGGACCCGCTGCGGGTGCTCGACGAGGGCGGGGTGCCGGGGCTCCAGGAGCTCGTGCTGCACAACGGTACGGTCTACCGCTGGAACCGGCCGGTGTACGGCCTGGCCGACGGCGTACCCCATCTCCGTGTCGAGAACCGTGTCCTGCCCGCCGGGCCGACCGTCACCGACGTGATCGCCAACGCCGCGCTCTACTACGGCCTGGTGCGGGCGCTCGCCGAGGAGTCCCGCCCGGTGTGGACCAGGCTGCCGTTCGCCGCGGCGGCCGAGAACTTCGACACCGCCTGCCGCCGAGGCATCGATGCCGAGCTGGTCTGGCCCCGGCCGGGGCGGTCGGGCGGGCTGACGCGGGTGGCGGCCGTCAATCTCGTACGGGACGAACTGCTGCCGCTCGCCGCGGCGGGACTCGACGCGTGGAACATCGAGCCCGCGGACCGCGACCACTACCTCGGGGTCATCGAGGAGCGCTGCAAACGGCGGGTGAACGGGGCGTCCTGGCAGGCGGACACGTACCACCGGGGGCTGGACGCCGGGCTCGGCCGGGACGCGGCGCTCGCGGCCACCACTCGCCGGTACGCCGAGTTGATGCACGCCGGCGAACCGGTGCACAGCTGGCCGGTGGGTCTCCCTGCGTCGTAGCCCGGTGGGTGTGCCTCAGCGCGCCCGCTGTCTGCCGTTCCCGGCCGGTGCCCGCCCGGGCACGGCTATTCCTGGGCCGCGCGGCCGGCCTGCCCGGCCGTCATCACCGCCTGCAGAATCACCGCCTGGATCTCGGCAGGGTCGTTGACCTGGTACCCGCCGCCACCGGTCACCTTGGCTATCTCCTCCACCTCCTCGCGGTCGGCTTCGGGGCCGACCGCGATGGCGAGGAGCGGTACCGGGCGCTCGGGGTCGGCGATCTGCTTGAGCGCCGCGATCAGCCCGCTGCGGGAAATGGAGTTGTCGTCCTGGTTCGAACCGTCGGTGAGGATCACGACGGCGTTGAACTTGCCCTTCACATACGTCGACTGCGCCTCCTTGTAGGCGGCCAGGGTGGTGTCGTACAGACCCGTCGCACCGTCCGGTACCGGTTGCAGTGCGGCGAACGCCGCGGCGAGCCTCTCGCGGTGGGTGCCGCCGCCCTTCGCCGGGTCGCCGAGGCGGGCGGTCGGCACCAGCCGGCGGTAGTCCTTGGTGCCGTCGAGCGTGGTGGCGAACTCCCAGAGACCGATCTCGTCGTTCGGGGTGAACTGCCCGAGGGCCTGGATCAGCGAAGCCTTGGTGACATCCATCCGCGACTGGTTGCGCCCGGGGACGACGGTGGCCATGGAACCGGAGGCATCGACGACCGTCGTCAGCCGTGCGCTCTGCACCGTGATCGTCCACATGCCGAGCGTCTCCTGCAGCTCGGCGGCCGACGGTGCAGTGGCAGGTGACGTCGCGTACGGCTGCGGCTTCCTGCCGCCCGCCGATGAGACCAGCGATTCACCGGCCGTTCCGTCGGTGGTCCTGAAGCCATGCTTCTCCAGGGTGCGCTGTGCGCTCTCCTCGCCCAGCAGCGTCATGAACCGCAGGGCGGCCCGGCTCTCGCTTGTGCTCAGCTCCTTCCCGTCGACCAGTGTGTACGGGTAGTTGAGCAGCGGGCTGCCGTCCTTCGGGTAGAAGAGTGCCAGCTTTCCGCCGCCCGTCGAGCCCGCGTTGTGGGCGAAAGCGGCCTGCTCGGAGAGCAGCACTGCCTGGTTGCGCTGCGGATTGCCCTCTTCGGCGCCCGAGCTGTCCTGCGCCAGGGTTTCGAGTACCTGGGTGTCGCCGTCGGACATGCGCTGAGCAAGCAGTTTGGCAGTGGCCGCGACCCTGGTGTCGCTGTCGCCACCCTGCTTGTCGGACGACGCGGCGATGCTGGTGAGGGCCAGCAGGCCGGTGGCGCTGCGGCCGGGGTCCGCAGCGCCGAGGCGCACCTTGTCCGACTCCATGGATGAGGCCATCAACTCCGCCCAGGAGTACTTCTTCTTCGGCCAGCCGAGGGCCTTCGCCGCCGACGGGACCAGGGCGAGGGTCACCGGGGACGAGGCGATGGAGTCGCCCGGCGCGACCGGGATGCCGTCGCCGGAGCCCTTGGCGCGGTCCAGCCAGAGGTCCGAGTCGGGCAGCCAGATCTGATAGTCCGGGGTGCGGGTGCCGGCGGAGAGCGCGTCGGCGACCTTGTAGGAATCACGGGCGACGACCTGGACGTGGAGGCAATGCCCGTCGGACCGTGTTTCGTCCGTGCGTGCCTTGTCGGCGACGGCACGCACGGCGGGGGCGATGTCGGGCGAGGCCATCACGGTGAGTCGTACCGCAGAGTCCTCGCACGACTTCGAGAACGACAACACGTCACCCTGCACCGCGACTGCCGTACCTGCCGCCACGGCGAGGACGAGCATGGTGGCGATGACCACGGTGCGGCGGCGGCGTGGCGGGGAACCGTCCCCGCTGCCATCCGTCGCGTAGTCGTCGGGCAAGCTGTGACGTCCCATGTCGGTGGTGCCCCTCCTTGAGGATGAACAAGGAAAAGGGGGACCACACCATCACCAATGGTGGTCGTCCCCCGGCCGGTCGCGCATGATCTTCGTACCTGCATTCGAGACCCTAGCGGGACGGGGAGCGGGATGAGACGCGAATGCACAACTGAAGGCAGGTGTACAGGTGACGGAGGGGCGCGTGGCTGATTCTTTTCCCCAAGAGGCCGTTTCACGGCGGATTCTGCGGTCCGAAACGGTGCTGGTGCTGGCTCTCTCGCTGGGCGCAAGCGGAGTGTCTGCCCTGATCAGTTTTGTCGGATCACTGACGAAACCAGGGGGTTTGAAGGATCAGGCCGCGACGCTCAACAGTTCATACGCCCCCGGGCGGCCATGGCTGGATCTCGCCTGGCAGCTCTTCGGCATCACCACGGCCCTGGTGCCCGTGGCGCTGGTGGCGCATCTGCTGATGAGGGAGGGCGTGGGCCTCCGGGCCATCGGCTTCGACCGGACCCGGCCCGGGTCGGACCTGGGGCGCGGCACGGTGATCGCGGCGGGCATCGGCAGCGCCGGGCTGGCCTTCTATCTGGTGGCACGGGCCGCCGGTTTCAATCTCACGGTGGTTCCGGAGTCGCTGCCCGACGTGTGGTGGAAGTTTCCGGTGCTGATCCTCTCCGCACTTCAGAACGCCGTGCTGGAGGAAGTGATCGTCGTCGGGTATCTGCTGCGCAGACTCGGACAGTTGGGGTGGACACCCATGGCCGCCCTGGTGACGAGCTCGGTGCTGCGCGGCTCGTACCACCTGTATCAGGGGATCGGCGGGTTCATCGGCAACATGGTGATGGGCGTCGTCTTCGTGCTGCTGTACCGGCGTTGGGGGCGCGTCGGGCCCCTGGTCGCGGCGCATGCGCTGCTCGACATCGGAGCCTTCGTCGGATACGCGCTGCTGGCCGGAAAGGTGGGGTGGCTGCCCACTTTGTGAGGGGCGGGAGAAGGGCGTACGGATCCCTCACGTGCCTGACAGCCCGTACGCCCTTCCCGTCTGTCAGAACCTGGTCAGCAGTTCGCCGTCGAGGACCGTCACGGCGTTGCCCGTCAGCAGGGTGCGGTCGCCGCGCAGCGAGGTGCGGACCAGGCCGGTCCGCGCGGAGACCTGCAGCCCGGTCAGTTCGTCACGGCCGAGCCGGACGGACCAGAAGGGGGCCAGTGCCGTGTGGGCGCTGCCGGTGACCGGGTCCTCGTCGATGCCGACCCGGGGGAAGAAGCCGCGGGAGACGAAGTCGTAGCCGCGGGCCGGGTCCTCGGCGGGGGCCGTGGCGATGATGCCACGCCGCGAGCATGAGGCCAGCGCGGCGAAATCCGGCGTCAGTGTGCGTACGGAGGTTTCGTCGGCCAGTTCCACGAGGAGGTCGCCGATGTGTTCGCCGGTGTCCAGCACGGACAGGGGCTCGGCGCCCAGGGCGGCGGCCAGCCCGGACGGGGCGGTGGCGGGGGTCAGTGGGGCCGTGGGGAAGTCGAGCGTGAGCGAGCCGTCCGGGTGGGAGGTGGCCGAGAGGATCCCGCAGCGCGCCGCGAAGCGCACCGTGCCGGTCGCCGTGCCGGTGGTGTGCAGGACGTGGGCGGTGGCGAGCGTGGCGTGCCCGCACATGTCGACCTCGGTGGCCGGGGTGAACCAGCGCAGCGCCCAGTCGGCCGCACCGCCCGGCGGCAGGGGATGGGCGAAGGCGGTCTCGGAAAGGTTCATCTCCAGGGCGATCTCCTGGAGGCGGTCGGCTTCGGGGAATGCTTCGGAGTCCAGGAGCAGGACGGCTGCGGGGTTGCCGGTGAAGGCGCGGTCGGTGAACGCGTCGACGATGCGAATCCTCATGGGACGACCGTAGAGGTTCTGCAGAGCGGCGGACCAAGGCCAATTCCAGGTCGCCGGCCCGGGATTCCGGGAGCTTCCACGGGGCGTTACGGCCGGCGTCCCCATGCGGAGACGAGTGGAGCGGTGGCCAGATCGAGGCGTCCGGTGGCGACGTTCTCCAGGTGCTGGTCGATCTCCTCGTCGGTGGCGAGCCCCGAGGCCACGAGCCGGTCGCGGATCTGGCGCACGGTGGCGGCCTCGAGGACGGTGCACGCCGGTGAGGTGATCGGGAAGTACGCATCGGCCTGCACATCGTCCAGACCCGCCTCGCGCAGCAGCCGGGGCAAGGTCCGGCCGTAGGCGAGGTCTGCGCCGCGGGCCGCCATGAGTTCGCGGAAGCCTGACCGGAGGCGATTGGCGAGGCGCTGTTCGGGGCCCGACTCGTCCGGGCACAGCAGCGGCTGCAACCGGGGGTCGGCGTCCTCCAGGAGGAGTGCGCCGCCGGGTCGCAGCGCCTGAATCATGCGGCGCAGTGCTTCGGCACGGTCGGTGACGTGCACCAGGACCAACCGGGCATGGACCAGGTCGAAGCCACCGGGGGGCGGGGGATCGGCGGCGACATCGTGGCGCAGTACCTCGACGACGTCGTCCGCGGCGCCCTGCGCCCACGACACATCGATGTCCGTCGCGACGACCGCGCCGGTCGGACCGACTCGCGCGGCCAGGCCGGCGGGAACGGAGGGGCCGCCGGCTCCGACCTCCCAGCAGCGCATGCCCGTGGTGATGCCGAGCCGGTCGACATGCCGGAAGGTCACCGGGTCGAAGAGTTCGGCGAGGGCGCCGAAGCGGATGCCCGCCTCGGACTGCCGGTTGTCGAGCAGGTAGCCGTCGTCCGGGTTGGGTGCAGTCATGTCGCATCGCCTTCGTCCTGTGCGTCTCGGGGCAAGTATGCAAGTGACCTGTGACAGCGAACCTCGATCCGTTGCCACCGAAGATCAACTGGTCGGCGTGCGAGCGGGTACGGGACGTGCCGGGGAGCCTGTTTAAGCCTGCGGCTACGTCCCCGTCGCCCTCGGCGGCCAGGACCACGTCGAACTCCTCCCCGCAGCCCGGCGGGCCGATGGTCATGCTGACTCAGGACGAGTGCGATGCCCTGACCAAAGAGGAGAAGCGGCCAGTCCGTTGGCGCTACTCGTGTCACACGAGACCTCGACCCGCACGGCGATGACATCCGGAACCTCGGTGAACAGCACGCGCCACTACGATGGGCCGATGGCGTCGATCAAGAAGTTCCAAGTCACCTTCGACTGCGCAGAACCTGAGCGCGTCGCTCGTTTCTGGTGCGAGGTGTTGGGGTACGTCGTACCGCCGCCGCCGGAGGGCTTTGCTACTTGGGACGATTTCGATCGCTCGCTGCCGACTGAGCGTCAGGGTTCGGCGTTTGTCTGCATGGATCCCTCAGGCGTGGGCCCGCGAATGTACTTCCAGCGCGTTCCCGAAGGCAAGGTCGTCAAGAATCGGCTGCATCTTGACGTGCGGGTCGGGACCGGGCTCGTGGGTGAAGAGCGCCTGGCCGTACTCGAAGCCGAGTGCGCACGACTGGTCGCGCTCGGTGCGGTGCGCGTGCGAATACTGCGTGCCGATGGCGTCAATGAGTCGTGCATCGTGATGCAGGACATCGAGGGCAACGAGTTCTGCCTCGACTGAGGGACCGAGAACCTGTCGTCGTTCTGTCCCCATGGGCCAGGACGAACAACCGCCCCTGACCTGTCAGGGCGCTGTGGCGCAGATCGCCGGGTCAGGCGCTCGGGACGGGCGAGCCGTCCGGCTGGTTCGACGGATTGCGACAGGTTCGATGAGACGGACACGGTGGTCTGCGTCCGACTGAATCTGGCGTACCGCAGCCCAGCGGCGACGCTCTGCGCCAGGTCGGATGCGAGACCACGGTCGTCGGTGGGGTGACAGGCTGCGCCCATGAGCCGTGACCTTGCTGTGCGGGAGGGCGAGCGGCCGCCGGATGACGCCTTTGCGGCCCGGTCTGTACGACCGGTACATCGATACCGGTACATCGAGGAACCTGCGGTTCCTCCGTAGGCGCCAATAGCGGCCTTTGTAGCTGCGCTCCTGGAATGACGGCCGGATCTCACTGAAGACGAAGGCGATGGTTCGCCGTGGTCGACCGGCCCGCCGATCGGGAAGGCCTGCGGCCCGCTGATCTACTTCCCCATGCGCTGGAGCATGGCCGAGGAAGCGTCTGCCTGCGCGGCGGAGGTTGCTGCGTCACCTCCGTCACCTTCAGCCACCGAAGCGATGAAAGGCCAGTTCGGCCCCGTCCTCGTCAGGTCCGAGAGCGTCATCGGCGGCCGCCGCGGGCCGATCTTCACCGGCACGCACCGGTGAGTGGTTCTCATTCGCCGGCACAGAGCATCAGGCGTCAGTCCTCGGTGGCGACAGATCAAGGTCCACTGTCACGGGTCACAAGCAAGGCCCTTCAAAGCGATTGCCGTAAGACCTGTTCCGATATATCGTTGACGCATCGCGACAGATCAACGATGGAAGGAGCGTAGCGATGCGTTCACATGGACACGAGCATGAGCACGGACATGGGCACTGCGGGCCCGGTCATCACGGTCGGGGCGACTTCGAGGGCCGCCGTGCCGCATTCGGCCCGTTCGGTCCGCCGTTCGGCGGTGGCCCGTTCGGTGGTGGCCCCTTCGGCGGGGGGCGCGGTCGCGGCGGCGGCCGGGGGAGGGCGCGGCGCGGTGACGTGCGCGCTTCGATCCTGGCGCTGCTGAAGGACCGGCCGATGCACGGGTACGAGATGATCCAGGAGATCGGCGAGCGCAGCGGCGGGGCCTGGCGGCCCAGCCCCGGCTCGGTCTACCCGACCCTCCAGTTGCTGGAGGACGAGGGGCTGATCGTCAGCGCGAGCGAGGGCGGCAAGAAGCTGTTCACGCTCACCGACACCGGCCGCACCGAGGCGGAATCCGGGCCCGACGCGCCCTGGGAAGAGGCCGGCCGCGGGGTCGACTGGGAGAGCGTCAACGAGATCCGGCAGGCCGGCTTCGGTCTGATGGAGGCGTTCGGCCAGGTCTGGAAGACCGGCTCGGCCGATCAGCGCCAGAAGGCACTGTCGGTGATCAATGACGCGCGGAAGAAGCTCTATCTGATCCTTGCCGACGAGCACTGACCCGAGGGGTGGACCCGACGGGTGCGGTGCGAAGGGCCCTGCGGCTGAGCCGCGGGGCCCTTCGTTCGTCCGGTGGTGATCAGGCGGCGACCAGCCCGCCCAGTTTGCGCAGCGACTCGACGAGTGCCGCGGTCGCCGAGTCCTTGAGTTTGCCCGCCATCAGGGAGACCGCGGCTCCGGTGAACTCTCCGTCGATCCGGACTGTGGTGGCATCGCCGTCGGGTGTCAGTGAGTAGCGCATCGCCAGATTGACGCCCATCGGCCCCTTGCCCCTGGTGGTCAGCAGCCGGGCGGTCTCCAGCTCCGCCACGGTCCAGGTCACCTCGGCGGGAAAGCCCATGAGCTTCATGTTCTCCTCGTAGGTGGCCGCGAGTTCGAGTGTGGTCGGGCCGCCCTTGGGGAAGCTGGTGTGGGTGGCGTTCCACTGGCCGTACGCGGTGAAGTCCGTCAGCTGGGCCCAGACCTTCTCGGCCGGCGCTTCGATACGCGCCTCGGCGCTGACTTCGGCCATGCGACCACCCCTTCTCGTCGGGTTCACGGTGTCGCGGAACGTAGCCGTAGTGGCGAGAACATTCAATACTGATGGACCGTCAGATCTGATCGGTCGGTTCTGTGCGCAGGGTCCGCGCCGCTTCGAACCGGTCGCAGGCGCGGGGGTGCGAGCCGTCGTCGTGGCAGTGGAACGCCGCCCGGAACAGGTCGGTGGGCAGGGGGCGCGGGGAGCGAGGAGCCGGTGGACGTACTCACGTCCGTCGATCGCCGGCAAGGCAGCCAATCAGCTCGCCTCTGTTGCGTCCTTCCGGCCGTCCTGCACGTGGTGTGGCGCGCGGGACGACACGCGGTCGTCCGGGCAGCGCAGGGCAAGGCGGCGCGCGCCGTCTCCGGTATTCGGATCCGCGCATGGCGAGATCTCATCCGTAAGGAGGAGGAACCGCTCTGGTGTCCCCAACTTCGGTGGGATGCGTAAATGGGCCCCTCCGGGGATGCTCGGGCGCCCCGGAACTGATGGGGTGAGAGGTGTGCAAAACCGGACGCCGCGGATTCCTCAGCAGCCCGCACCGAACCGTGCTGAACTCGGAGCCACACTCACCGATGAGCTGGCCTCGGTGGTGACGGGTGCCCGCAGGCGCGCCCTGCGCGACGGCGACCGGCAGATCGACACGGCTCATCTGCTGCATTCCCTCATCGAGTCGGATCCCGAGGTCCGAACTGCCTTCGAGGGCGGACCGCAGCTCGCGAAGGTGCTCGGCTACCTCGTGCAGCGCTCCATCGGTTACGGGCTTCGCTGGCAGGGCAGCGTGGAGGACTCCGGCGCGGTTCCGGTGGTCACTGGGGTGGTTGCCGAGGCCGGGGACGTGGGGGTGGAGGGCTGGTCGCCCTCGGCTCTGTCGGCGATGGCCGGTGCCAGGGAGCGCGCGGAGCTGCGCGGGGACGTGCGGGCCGGCGGACTCGATCTGCTCGCGGCACTGGCCGCCGACCCGGAGTGCAGGGCTGTCGAGGTGCTGGAGCGCGCGGGTGTCGATGCGGTGCAGCTCGCCGGTCGGATCATCAATGTGCCGGGCGGGGACTGACGGTTTCCCGTCGCGGGGGCGCCTCGGCGCGGCGGATGCATGACCGGAGCCGGGACGACGCCCGCCACGGCCCGGATGGTCGTGCGCTCGAAGCCTCTCTGCGAACAGCTCCCGGGCGCCGGTGAGGTGCGCGTCTCGGTGGCTCGGCGGCGGTCGGCGCGCGAGGTGCGAGGGGCCGTCACGGCGGTCAGGGGCCAAGGTGGTATCGGAGTGTTACGTGCGACAGTGGTCACCGGGGTGACGCTCATGACGGTAGCTGCCATGATGTGCCGATGCACGCGTCTCAGGGGAGAAGCGCCGGCCTGGGACTAGCCCTGGCCTCGGCGTTCGCATTCGGTGGTTCCGGGGTGGCGGCCAAGCCGCTGATCGAGGCGGGGCTCGACCCCCTCCATGTGGTGTGGCTGCGGGTGACGGGCGCCGCGCTCGTCATGCTTCCCGTGGCGTGGCGCCACCGGGGTCTCGTACGCAGCCGTCCCGTGCTGCTCCTGGGCTTCGGGCTGCTCGCCGTCGCGGGCGTCCAGGCCTGCTATTTCGCTGCGATCTCCCGCATCCCGGTCGGTGTCGCGCTGCTCGTCGAATATCTGGCGCCCGCGCTCGTCCTGGGATGGGTCCGGTTCGTGCAGCGCCGTCCCGTCACCCGGGCCGCCGCGGTCGGCGTCGTTCTCGCGGTCGGCGGTCTCGCCTGCGTGGTCGAGGTGTGGTCCGGGCTGAGCTTCGATGCCGTCGGGCTGGTGCTCGCCCTCGGTGCCGCCTGCTGCCAGGTCGGCTACTTCGTCCTCTCCGACCCGGGGAGCGGGGACACGGCGGGCGTGGAGCCTCCGCATCCGGTCGGCGTCATCGCGTACGGACTGCTGATCGGCGCGGCCGTCCTCACGGTGGTGGCGCGGCCCTGGGGGATGGACTGGTCGGTCCTCGGCGGCAGCACCGGCATGAACGGCACGGAGGTTCCCGCCTGGTTGCTGCTCGGCTGGATCGTGCTGCTCGCCACCGTGATCGCCTATGTCACCGGCGTGATCTCGGTGCGGCTGCTGTCTCCGGCGGTGGCGGGTGTCGTCGCCTGCCTGGAGGCCGTCATCGCCACCGTGCTCGCCTGGGTGCTGCTCGGGGAACACCTCACAGCGCCGCAGCTCATCGGCGGTGCCATGGTGCTGATCGGTGCGTTCATCGCCCAGTCGTCGACGCCCAAGGCCCCCTCCGGGCCCGTCGCTTCGGGGCGGGGCGGGGGCGGTGGCCGGGATGCCGTCGAGGGTGAGTTGTCCGCCCGCGGCGCCGCCACGTAATGTGCCGATCGTGCATCTCACCGTGCTTCCGCCGCCTGCCGCCTAGCGCGGGCGGCCACTCCTGACGAAGGCCGGGCTCGGGAAGTCCCCGAGCGGATCGTCGCTGCCCGCGTGCCGAGCCGAGCGACCACCATCTGTCTTCCCCAGGAGAAGTGCACATGTCGAATCCTGCCTCCCGCCTGCCCGTCGGGCGAAGCCTGTTCTATCTGATCGTCGCCGGGGTGGCCTGGGGGACCGCAGGGGCTGCCGCCTCGCTGATCTTCCGGGTCAGCGATCTCGGTCCGCTCGCCCTCTCGTTCTGGCGTTGCGTCGGCGGTCTCGTGCTGCTGCTCGCCGTGCTCGTACTGCGGCCGCGACGCGCAGCCGTCTCCGCCGAGTCGCGGCGGCGCCGCCTGCTGCGCATCCTCGGAACCGGCGTCGGCCTCACCGTGTTCCAGAGCGCGTACTTCGCGGCCGTCGAGGCGACCGGTCTTGCGGTCGGTACCGTCGTGACGCTCGGGGCCGGGCCCGTGCTCATCGCCGTCGGCGCGCGGCTGACCATGGGGGAGCGGCTCGGCGGCGGAGGGCTCGCCGCGGTGCTGGGCGCGCTCGCCGGCCTCGCCGTGCTGGTGCTCGGTGGCGAGGGCGCCGCGGTGCGTCCCGCCGGGGTGGTGCTGGCGTTGCTCTCGGCCTCCGGATACGCCGCCATCACCCTGCTGACCCGGTGGCTCGGCCGCGACGGCGGCGGCTCGGACCCGCTCGCCACCAGCGCGTGGGCCTTCGGGATCGGGGCGCTCGGGCTGCTGCCGATGGCGGCTGCGGAAGGACTCGTGCCGCACACCGCGGACGCCGCCCAGGTGGTGTGGCTCCTGGTGTACGTGGCGGCCGTCCCCACCGCGCTCGCCTACGCGCTCTACTTCGCGGGCGCCGCGGTGGTGCGGGCCGCTACGGTGTCCGTGATCATGCTGCTGGAACCGGTGAGCGCCGCGGTCATCGCCGTCGTCGTGCTCGGGGAGCAGCTCACCGCGGCCACGGTGGTCGGCACGCTCCTGCTCCTCACGGCGGTGGCGGGGCTCGCCGTCGCCGAGACGCGCAGTGCGGCGAGCACCCGCCGCCGGGCGGCCGTTCCTGCCTGACTGTGCCGGGAGCGGCCACCGATGGTGGTCGCCTCCGGGGGCATCAGAGAACGGTCAGATAGTCGGGCACGGCGATGGCCGGATCGAGGTCGTCCGACGGCTGCGGCGCACGGTAGCCGCGGGCCAGCGGAACCACGCCCGCCCAGTGCGGCAGTGCGAGATCGTCCGGATCGTCGTTCGGGCCGCCGGTGCGCACCTTCGCGGAGACCTCGTCGAGGTCCAGCCGGATCACGGCCGTCGCGGCGAGTTCCTTGGCGTTCGCCGGGCGGGAGTCCGCGGTCCGGCCCGGGACGACGTGGTCGACGATCGCGTCGAGCGCGGTACGTCGCTCCTCCGGATCGCTCACCGTGCGGGCGATGCCGTGCACCACCACGGAGCGGTAGTTGATCGAGTGGTGAAAGGCGGAGCGGGCCAGCACCAGCCCGTCGACATGCGTCACCGTGAGGCAGACGGGCAGGCCGGGATCCGTCTCGCCGGCCTGCCGAAGCGGCCGCGAGCCGGTGGAGCCGTGTACGTACAGCCGCTCGCCGATCCGGCCGAAGAGTGTGGGCAGGACGACCGGTGCGCCGTCGCGGACGAAGCCGAGATGGCAGAGGTAGGCCTCGTCGAGTATCGAGTGGACCAGCTCCCTGTCGTAGGAGGCCCGCTCCCGGGAGCGGGTCGGGACGGTCCGCTCGGTCGGTTCGTACGGGGCTGCCGCCTCTGGGCCCGTGGTCTGCGGCGGTGCGGTGTCCGGCATGACAAACTCCATTGCACTAGTGCATAATCATTTTTGTGCTAGAAGAGTATCGGATCGTTGGGCGGCGTGCATCGGAGATTGCCGCGAGTGTCGAGCGAGCGGTCGGGTCGGGCGAGCTCGCGCCCGGGCAAGTCCTGCCGCCCATGCGGGAGTTGGCGGCCCGGCTGGAGGTCAACCCGAATACGGTCGCGGCCGCCTACCGCACCCTTCGCGAGCGCGGGGTGATCGAGACGGCCGGTCGCCGGGGGAGCCGGGTGCGTCCGCGCCCCGCCAGCACGGCGCGTGGCTCGCTCCGGGTCGAGGCGCCGCCCGGGGTGCGCGATCTGGGAGAGGGGAACCCTGATCCGGCGTTGCTGCCACCACTGGACGAGGCGTTCGCGGCGGCCACGCGGGCGTACGGGGAGCGGCCGGGGATGTACGGAGAGGTGCCGGTGGACCCGGAGTTCGCTGCTCTGGCGCGCGCCGCCCTCGACGCGGACGGGGTGCCGGCCGGGCCCGTGGCCGTCACCTCCGGATCCCTGGACGCGATCGAGCGGGTGCTGGTCGCCCACCTCAAGCCCGGTGACGCGGTCGCCCTTGAGGACCCCGGCTGGGGCTCCCTTCTCGATCTCGTACCGGCGCTGGGTCTGCGACCCGTGCCGATCCCCGTGGACGACGAGGGGCCGCTGCCCGACGCCGTCGAAGAGGCGCTGAACGCCGGTGCCCGTGCGCTCGTGGTGACCGACCGTGCGCAGAACCCGACAGGTGCCGCTGTCGGGGAGGCGCGCGCCGCGGACTTGCGCCGCGTTCTCGCCGGTCATCGCGGAGTCCTGCTGATCGAGGACGATCACGGACACGCCATCGTCGATCTGCCGCTGCACCCGCTGGCGGGTGTCACGGACCGGTGGGCGTTCGTGCGGTCGGTCGCCAAGGCGTACGGACCCGATCTGCGGGTTGCCGTGCTGACCGGGGACCCGGTCACGGTCGACCGGGTCCTGGGGCGGCAGGGACTGGGGCCCGGCTGGGTCAGCAGACTGCTGCAGCGGGCGGTGGCGCACCTGCTGACCTCGGGCGCCGTCGACACCGGCGCGGTCGCCCGGTCGTACGGGGAGCGGCGGGACGCGCTCGTCCGGGCGCTGAAGGAGCGCGGTGTCGAGGCGCACGGCCGCAGCGGTATGAATGTGTGGGTGCCGGTGAGCGACGAGACGGGGACCGTCGCCAGGCTGCTGGGCGCGGGCTGGGCGGTGGCGCCCGGGGCGCGGTTCCGGGTCGCCGCACCCCAGGGGGTCCGGCTCACCGTGTCACCGCTCACCGCGGCCGACATCGAGCCGCTGGCGGATGCGGTCGCGGCAGCGGCCGGACCGCTCCGCCCGTTGAATTACGGCTGAGCCGGGTGGCGTTCGGTGGTCGGGCGGGACGGGGCGAGCGGTCCGGGCTTGGGCTTACGGGCTCTGCTCTGGGTCAGGGCGGCGCCCGCCAGGACGATCAGGGCGCCGACCGGGGTGTTCCAGGTCAGCTGTTCACCGAGCAGGGCGACCCCGGCCGCGGTGGCGATGACCGGAATGAAATACGTGACCATCTGTGCGGTCGTCGGCCCGACCTCCTGGACCAGGCCGTACTGCATCAGCACCGCAAGGCCCGTACCGAGCGCCCCCAGTGCGACGACGGCGAGTGTCGGCAGCAGGGGGAAGCCGTCCGGGGCCGATGTGAACAGGGGGGTGACCAGGGCGATCTGCGCGGTGCCGAGGAAGAGCTGGCTGCCGGTCAGGGCGAGGGTGGACGACCCGGTGCCCGCCAGGGTCCTGCGGACGTAGATCCAGCCGACCGGGTAGCTGAGGGAGGCGAGGAGCGCCATCGCCGTCCCGCTGAAGTCCAGCCCGGAGAAGCCCTGCCAGGCGCCCAGCACCGTCAGCACACCGAGGAAGCCGAGGCCGAGTCCCGCCACGCGGCGACGGGTCGGCCGGTCCTCGGACAGCGCGACGAGGGACAGTGCCATGCCCCACAGCGGCGAGGTGGCGTTGCAGATGCCGGCCAGCGTCGACGGGATGGTCAGTTCGGAGTAGGCGAAGAGCGAGAACGGCAGCGCGTTGAGGAAGAACGCGGCGACGGCGAGATGGCCCCAGGTGCGGGCGGTGCGCGGCAGCCGCTCACGGCGCACCACCATGGCGACGGCCAGCACCGCCGTCCCCGACAGCAGTCGGCCGAGCGTCACCTGGAACGGGGCGTACCCCTCGGTGCCGACCTTGATCAGGAGAAAGCTGAAGCCCCAGATGAGCGAGAGTGCCGCGAAACGGATCCGCCAGTCCAGTGCGGGGCGGCGTGCGGAGGAGGGAGCGGGGACACCGGTCGCCCGGGTGGGGGCGGCGGTCGCGGTGCGGGCGGTCATGAGGACAACGATGACAACTTCGACCGCGTAGGACAAGTGAGACTTTGTGGGGGGCTTCGCGTAGCATTGCTTACATGTTGAACCTGGAGCGTCTGCGCACCCTGGACGCCCTCGCGCGCTTCGGTTCGGTGAGCGGTGCGGCCGAGGGCCTGCATGTCACCACGTCGGCGGTCTCCCAGCAGCTCGCCAAACTGGAGCGCGAAGTGGGGCAGCAGCTGCTCGCCAGGAACGGCCGCGGGGTCCGGCTCACCGACGCGGGCCAGTTGCTCGCCGATCATGCCGCGCGGATCCTGTCCCAGGTCGAGCTGGCCCAGTCGGACATCGAGGCCCAGCGCGGAGAGGTGGTGGGCGAAATCCGGCTCGGCGCGTTTCCGACCGCCGCGCGTGGACTGTTCCCGGCGACGCTTGTCACGCTGCGCGCGGACCACCCCGAACTGAAGGTGCGCACGGCCGAGTTGGAGCCGGAAGCCGGCATCCGTGCCGTGATGCGGGGCGATATCGATCTGGCGGTGGTGCTCGACTGGAGCAACAAGAGGCTGCCGGTCCCCGGCGGTCTGGCCATGGCCGAACTGCTCGACGACGCACCAGACATCGCGATGCCGGCCGGTCACCCGCTCGCGGGCCGGGCGGAAGTGGATCTGGAGGACTTCGCCGACGACGACTGGATCTCCTGGCCGGAGGGCGAGTTCTGTCACGACTGGCTGATGTTCACGCTGCGCTCCAAGGGCATCGAGCCGCGCATCGCTCATCTCGCGGGCGAACACCACACCCAGCTCGCGCTGATCGCCGCCGGCGTGGGCGTCTGCGTGGCGCCCCGGCTGGGGCGGGGGGCGGTGCCGGACGGGGTGCGGCTCGTGCCCGTGCGGCAGAAGATGAGGCGGCACGTCCACGCCGTGTGGCGGGTGGACGCGGACCGCCGCCCGTCGATCAGGGCGGCGGTTGCGGCTCTGCGTGCGGCGGGCCGGGAGTTCGACGCTCCGCTGAACGGGGACGGCGTGGCCTGACCTCGTGACGGTGGGGTGGTGGAATCAGGCCGGGTCTGCCAGTTTCCGGAAGTCCCAGGAGGTGATCGTCTCCGGGCTGAGTCGCAGCCACGCGTGCCGCCCGTCGTGCGGCATCACGTCCATCCCGAAGTACTTCGCCGCGAACAGGCGCTCCGGAACGTCCAGTTCGGGACAGTCGTCGCCGGTACGAGGGGCCTCGCCGACGAAGGCTGCCTCGCCCGAGAGTTCGACGCCACGCAGTTCTCCGTACTCCACCCCGTCGTCGACGACCACCGCGATCTTCGGGTCCTGGCACAGCTGTGACCAGCGCAGGGACCGGGTGATCGAGTACAGCCAGAGCGAGGTGCCGTCCCAGGTGAACCAGAGTGCGCCGATGTGCGGGCGGCCGTCGGCGGAGACGGTGGCGACCCGGCAGGTGCGCTGCTCAGTGAGGTACGTGTCGCGTTCCGCGTCCGTCATCATGATCCGACGGCCCCGTCGCTGAATGACGGCCATGGGGCGCCCCTTCCAATTGGCTGACCATGTGTCAGAAATCATGGATCCTCTTCCCTCTCAGCGCAATGGCCGTTAGCCTCGCGCGCCCGGCTGTCGGCAGAAAGGCCGCCGACGGACACCAGGAGCCACAGAGAGGGGCAGCCGTGCCGTCCAGGGAACAGCTCGCCGAGCAGCTCGACCCGGCCACCACCGCTCTCCTGACGGTCGAGTGCCAGCAGGGAGTCGTGGGCCCCGACAGCGCACTGCCCGAACTCGCCGACGAGGCGCGCGGATCCGGCGCCCTCCGGCATGTCGCCCGGCTGGTCGCAGCCGCCCACGAGGCCGGTGTCCAGGTGCTGCACGCGGTCGCCGAACGGCGCCCCGACGGGCGCGGTGCCAACCACAACGCCCGCCTCTTCCGGGCCGCCGGGCGCCTGCCCGTGCAGCAGCACTCCGGCACCACGGCGGTCCGGATTGCCGCGCCCATCGAGGTGGCAGACGAGGACATCGTCGTACGCAGGCTGCACGGCCTCTCGCCCATCGCCGGCACCGATGTGGACGCACTGCTCCGCAATCTCGGCTGCCGAACCCTTGTCGTCGCCGGTGTCTCGGCCAATGTCGCCATCCCCAACGCCGTCTTCGACGCGGTGAATCTCGGGTACACGGCGGTCGTGCCGTCCGACGCCATCGCGGGGGTGCCCGCCGACTACACCCCCGCGATGATCCGTAACACGCTCGCCCTCGTCGCCACCGTCACCACCACGCAGGACGTGCTGGGCTGCTGGCAGAGCCCCCGGAGGGCCGGGGCCCGACCTACGAGGCGAGCGTGATCGAGTCGCCCTCGACCTTGATCGACGCGGCGGGCAGCGGCTCGGTGGCCGGGCCCGCCGACACACTGCCCGTCGCGGCGTCGAACTTACTGCCGTGACACGGGCAGTTGATCGTGCCGTCCGCGACGCTCGACACCGCGCACCCCTGATGCGTGCACTTCGACGAGAACGCCTTGAACTCCCCGGCCTTCGGCTGCGTGACGACGACACCCTTGTCGGCGAAGACCTTCCCGCCGCCCTCGGGGATGTCGGCGGTCTTCGCCAGGACGCCCGCAGCGCCGCCGGCACCGGCCTGTTCGACGGCAGTCGAGCCGCCCGAGTCCTTCGAGCCGCCGCACGCGGTGAGTACGGCGGCCACTCCGACGGCACCGGCGGCTGCGACGACGGTGCGACGCCCGGGACGGACCTCGTGCTCCTGCGATGCGCTCATGCTGGCATTCCCTTCCGCAGTGTTCATGGCTTCGACCAGGGATACGTGCGGTCGATGTCCCATGTTCAACGACCGCGGGATTTCCCCAGGAGGTCCCGCTCCGGGACCAATGGATGGCCGCAGTCTTCTCCTGGGTGACCAGGCGGGTCGACCCGGAGGGCGGCAGCACCGTGTGCGGTCGTCCCGCCGCCGGCAGCGTGACGGAGAGCCCCAGCGTGCGGGCGACGGTCACATGTCCTGCGGGTCAGGACGTGCAGCTCGACGCCGATGAGGGGGCCGGCCGAGGGGGTCGAGGAGACGGTGCGGGGCGGCGGCGCGGCCGAGGCGGTCGCCGCGATGGCGGTGGGCGTTGTGGATGCCCTGGATCCGGGCGCCCTTGCCGTACGGGTTGGCGGGGCCTCGTATCGGGCGACCCCGTCGTGCATGACATGCTGCTCGCCCGGCATCTGGTCAAGGGCATGTCCCTTATGTTCAGGAGCAGTTGTTGGTCGCTCCGGCCGGCCTCCTCGGGTGGTGCTTGCGCCCACCGGCCGACGATGCTCTCCTTCGAGCTGCTGTGGTTCCTGGGCGGATGAGGCGATCGCGGCCCCTACGCTGGTGGTGGGAGCCCGCCGATGGTTGTGGGGGCGGGGGTGCCTCTCGGCTGAAACTCCCCAGATTCTCCCCGGGCCTCCGGGCTGCTGAGTCAGGCGACGGAGGTGAGGGTCATGTCCCTTTGATGGCAAGGCTGGATGAACGGATAGCCTGGTAAAATGCTCATGGAAGTCACAGCGACCCGCTATGTCACGCCCCTGCGTGAGGGCGGCTCACTCCCCGGGATCGTCGAGGCCGACGATCTCGGTACCTACGTCATGAAGTTCACCGGCGCCGGACAGGGCCGCAAGACCCTCGTCGCGGAGGTCATCTGCGGGGAACTCGGCCGGCGACTGGGACTGCGGGTCCCGGAGCTCGTCACCATCCAGCTCGACCCGGTCATCGGGCTCGCGGAGCCGGACCAAGAGGTGCAGGAACTGCTCAAGGCGAGCGGCGGACTGAATCTCGGAATGGACTATCTGCCCGGCTCGATCGGGTTCGATCCGCTCGCCTATCAGGTGGACCCGGCAGAGGCCGGGAAGATCGTGTGGTTCGATGCGTTGATCAACAATGTCGACCGGTCGTGGCGGAACCCCAATATGCTGGTCTGGCACGGGGACGCCTGGCTCATCGATCATGGCGCCACGATGATCTGGCACCACAACTGGCCGGGTGCGCAGGCCTCCGCGGCCAAGCCGTACAACGCCTCCGATCATGTGCTCGCGCCCTTCGGCCCGGACATCGCCGCCGCAGCCGCCGAGCTCGCCCCGCTCGTCACCGAGCAGCTGCTGACCGAGGTGACCGCCGAGGTGCCCGACGAATGGCTGGTCGACGAGCCCGGTTTCGACACGACGGATGCGCTGCGCCGCGCCTATGTGGAGCCGCTGCTGGCGCGCGCCGCCACCATCCACGAGCGGATCTCGATGGACGCGCCCATGAGGACGACGCCGTCCCGCGCGCCGGGGTGGCTGACCGAGCGACTCACTCCGTGGCCGCATCCCACGAAGAAGGACCGCGCCGAGAAGGCGGCGGCGGAGAAGGCGGCGGCCGGGCGGGCCGACGAGGCGCAGAGCAGCGAGGACGACAGTCAGTGAGCAAGCGTGATGTCTTCGAGTACGCGCTGCTGCGCGTCGTGCCCCGGGTCGAGCGCGGTGAGTGCTTCAACGCGGGCGTGCTGGTGTACTGCCGAGCCAAGTCCTTCGTGGCGGCCCGCACCCATCTCGACGAGGGCAAGCTGAGGGCGCTCGACCCGAACGCCGACGTGGTCGGGGTCCGGGCGGCGCTGCGGGCCGTCGAGGGTGTCTGTGGTGGTGGCGACGCGGCCGGCCAGGCCGCCGGTGACGACGCCGGGCGGCGCTTTCGCTGGCTGATCGCCCCGCGCTCCACGGTGGTCCAGCCGAGTGCCGTGCACAGCGGACTCACCGCCGATCCGGAGGCCGAGGTCGAGCGGCTGCTCGACCTGCTGGTGCGCTGATCCGGCCACCGTCGGCGCCGCCCGCAGGACCCTGCGGTCGCGGCGCCGTCCGGTGTGACATGCACTGCTGCGCCCGTGGGCCGTTGACACCGAGTGCCAGGGCTTCTAGCGTCTCGTCTGCTGAAGGTACTAAGCGGTTGCTCAGTCATCGGGAACTTCCTGACGTCCGCTGAGCCGCGATCCAAGGGCGAGGAGAACCAAGCATGTCCACCACCGAGCAGCGTGTCGCCATCGTGACGGGAGCGGCGCGAGGCATTGGCGCCGCCACCGCGGTACGCCTGGCGGCCGAGGGCCGCGCCGTCGCCGTACTCGACCTCGACGAGGCGGCCTGCAAGGACACCGTCGAGAAGATCACTGCCGCCGGGGGCACCGCCCTCGCCGTCGGCTGCGACGTGTCGGACAGCGCCCAGGTGGAGGCCGCCGTGGCGCGGGTCGTCGCCGAGCTCGGTGCGCCGACGATCCTCGTCAACAACGCGGGCGTGCTCCGCGACAACCTGCTCTTCAAGATGAGCGAGTCCGACTGGGACACCGTGATGAACGTGCACCTGAAGGGCGCGTTCCTGATGGCCAAGGCCGTCCAGAAGCACATGGTGGACGCCAAGTTCGGCCGTATCGTCTCGCTGTCCTCGTCCTCGGCGCTCGGCAACCGCGGTCAGGCGAACTACTCCGCCGTCAAGGCCGGTCTGCAGGGCTTCACCAAGACCCTCGCCAAGGAACTCGGCAAGTTCGGCATCACCGCCAACGCCGTCGCCCCCGGCTTCATCGTCACCGAGATGACCGCGCAGACCGCGGCCCGGGTCGGCATGGGATTCGAGGAGTTCCAGGCTGCCGCCGCGACTCAGATCCCCGTGCAGCGCGTGGGCCGCCCGGAGGACATCGCCAACGCCATCGCCTTCTTCACCGGCGACGACGCGGGCTTCGTCTCCGGCCAGGTCATGTATGTCGCCGGCGGACCGCTCAACTGACCCGAAGGACAGCAGACATCATGACTGTGCAGGACAGCGGAAAGGTCGCGCTCATCACGGGCGCGAGCCGGGGGATCGGTTACGGAATCGCGGAGGCGCTGGTCGCCCGCGGCGACCGGGTGTGCATCACCGGGCGCGGCGAGGACGCCCTCAAGGAGGCCGTCGAGAAGCTGGGCTCCGACCGGGTCATCGCCGTCGCGGGCAAGGCGCACGACGAGGCGCACCGGGCGGCGGCGGTCGAGCGCACCATGGAGGCGTTCGGCCGCCTGGACTTCCTGGTCAACAACGCAGGTACGAACCCGGTGTTCGGCCCGATCGCCGAGCTCGACCTCAATGTCGCGCGCAAGGTCTACGAGACCAATGTGATCTCGGCGCTCGGCTTCGCCCAGCAGACGTGGAAGGCCTGGCAGAAGGAGAACGGCGGGGCGATCGTCAATATCGCCTCGGTCGCCGGTGTCTCGGCCTCGCCCTTCGTCGGCGCGTACGGCATGAGCAAGGCGGCCATGGTCAATCTGACCCTGCAGCTGGCGCACGAGTTCGCCCCGGGCGTCCGGGTCAACTCGATCGCTCCGGCCGTGGTCAGGACCAAGTTCGCCGCGGCGCTGTACGAGGGGCGCGAGGAGGAGGCGGCAGCCGCCTATCCGCTCGGCCGGCTCGGTGTCCCCGCGGACATCGGCGGAGCCGCCGCGTTCCTCACGTCGAGCCAGTCCGACTGGATCACCGGACAGACGCTGGTGGTCGACGGAGGCATCTTCCTGAATGCGGGCGTGGGCTGAGCGCAGCCTGCTCCGGTTTGGCCCTGATTGACTCAAGTGCCCCGTCGGACCTGCGGATTGACCCGACGGGGCGCTGCGGTATGGTCTGCCGATCCATGGCTGATCGAGGAGCGTGCACGTGTTCTACCGGGCCAGGCTGCAGGCTGCTGCAGCCCTTGCTTCCCTTTCTCTGCTGGCCGGCTGCGGTCTGCTTTCCAACGATGACTCGGAGGCGAAGCAGAAGATAGCCGTCGGTACCACGAGTGAGCCCTCCACCCTCGATCCGGCGGCGGCATGGGACAACTCGTGGGAGCTGATGCGGAACGTCTTCCAGACCCTGGTGAGCTTCCCCACCGGCAGTACGAGTCCGGAGCCCGACGCCGCGGACTCCTGTGTGTTCACGGACCGGACCAGCACGGCCTACCGCTGCACGCTCAAGGAGGGCCTGAAGTTCTCCAATGGGGACAAGCTCGACGCCGAGGCTGTGAAGTACTCCATCGACCGGATCAGGACCATCAAGGTCAAGGGCGGCCCCCTTGGCATGCTCGGCTCGCTCGACCGGGTCGAGACCAAGGGCGACGACACCGTCGTCTTCCACCTGAACAGGCCGGACGCCACGTTCCCGTTCATTCTGGCCACCCCTGCGATGTCCCTCGTGGCGCCCAGCGACTACCCGAAGGACAAGCTCCGCGAGGACGGCAAGGTCACCGGATCGGGCCCGTACCTCCTGGACAGCTACGTGCCGGGGGACCGGGCCGAGCTGGTGAAGAACCAGGGCTACAAGGGCTTCGCCAACCGCAAGAACAACGCCGTGACCATCCGGTACTTCAAGGGGTCCGCCCCCCTGGTCGACGCACTGAAGAAGAACCAGGTCGACGCCACCTACCGCGGTCTCACCGCGGAGGAGGTGGTGAACCTCGAGGACAACAAGGGAAAGAACAGCAAGCTGCAGTTGATCGAGACCGTCGGCGCCGACATCCGCTTCCTGGTCTTCAACCCCGACGACCCGGCTGCCGGGAACCCCGCCGTCCGCCGGGCCGTCGCACAGCTCGTCGACCGGGACGCGCTCGTCGCCAAGGTCTACCAGGGCACCGCCGAGCCTCTGTATTCCATGATCCCCAAGGGTATCGCCGGCCACACCACCAGTTTCTTCGACACCTTCGGCAACCCGAGCCGGCAGAAGGCCAAGCAGATCCTGGTCAAGGCGGGCATCACCGAGCCCGTCGCGATGACGTTCTGGTACACCACCGACCGGTACGGCTCGTCGACGGAACCCGAGTTCGGTGAGCTGAAGCATCAGCTGGAAGCGTCGGGTCTGTTCAAGATCACGCTGAAGGGCCTGCCGTGGAAGAAGTTCCAGGAGGGCTTCACCAAGGGGCAGTACCCGGTCTTCGGCCGCGGCTGGTTCCCGGACTTCCCGGACCCGGACAACTTCATCGCTCCCTTCGTGGGCAAGGAGAGTGTCACCGGGATGCCGTACGACAAGACCGAGATCACCCAGCACCTGCTGCCGCAGACCCGCCAGGAGAGCGACCGGGGCGCGGTCAGTAAGCAGTTCGAGCAGGCTCAGAACATCCTGGTCGACGACGTCCGGCTGCTGCCTCTGTGGCAGGGCAAGCTCTATGTCGCGGCGGGCGAGGACATCGGTGGCGGCGAGCGCGCCCTGGACCCGCAGACGGTCATGCAGTTGTGGGAGCTGTACCGCAAGGCCAGCTGGTAGGACTCGCCCGGCCGGTTGTCAGTGGCCCCCGGTAGGTTCTGTGGTCAAGAACTGATTGCGTACCGGAGGTTGTTGAAGTGACTGACACCGACCTGCTGCCCGAGTCCTGGCGCGGCGTCCTCGGCGAAGAGCTGCAGAAGCCGTACTTCAAGGAGCTCACCGAGTTCGTCGAGGAGGAGCGGGCCAAGGGGCCGGTCTACCCGCCCCGCGAGCAGGTCTTCGCGGCGTTGGAAGCCACTCCGTACGACAAGGTGAAGGTCCTGGTCCTCGGCCAGGACCCGTACCACGGCGAGGGGCAGGGGCACGGGCTGTGCTTCTCCGTGCGGCCCGGCGTCAGGACACCGCCGTCCTTGCGGAACATCTACAAGGAGATGAAGGAGGAGCTCGGCCTGCCGGTCCCGGACAACGGGTATCTGATGCCGTGGGCCGAGCAGGGCGTCCTGCTGCTCAACGCCGTGCTGACGGTCCGCGCCGGCGAGGCCAACTCGCACAAGGGCAAGGGCTGGGAGAAGTTCACGGACGCGGTGATCCACGCGGTGTCCACGAGGCCCGATCCGGCGGTCTTCGTGCTCTGGGGCAACTACGCCCAGAAGAAGCTCCCGCTGATCGACGAGGAGCGCCATGTGGTGGTGAAGGGCGCACATCCGTCTCCGCTGTCCGCGAAGAAGTTCTTCGGCTCCCGTCCGTTCACGCAGATCAACGAGGCGGTCGCGGCGCAGGGACACCCGGCCATCGACTGGCGTATCCCCGACCTGGGCTGACCTGCCCGGAGCCGCCCGACGAGTCCCGGGCTCCCGGTCGTCTCCGTCGGGGCACGGCGTGGCCGCGCCCGGGCCGTACGGCACCTCGCCGCCTTGTCGGAACGCCCGGATGTGCGCGGTATCAGGGCGCTCCGCCGCCCTGCGATGCACCGCATCCGACGCCGCTCGCTGTTCCGCCGGGGATTACGGGACAGCCCTTAGCCCGAGCCTGAGCGGGATTGCCGGTGCCAGCCGCTAGCGTCGCCGTGACCGGGATCGAACGGGCTCCACCGGGCCCGACCGACGTCGACCGGGGCGAACCGGGGACGGCTGGACACATGCGAGGGAGACCGCGGTGACGGAGCAGCAGGAGGCGTCGACGGATGCCGTCATGACCAGGATCGGCCAGGCGATCATGCTGCTCCACGGCGGCGACCGGGAAGAGGCCCGTAACCGCTTCGGGGCGATCTGGGCGGAGATCGGTGAGGAGGGCGACGCCCTGCACCGCTGCACCCTCGCGCACTACATGGCCGACACCCAGGACGATCCCGGTGACGAACTGGCATGGGATCTGAGGGCGTTGACCGCCGCCGACGGGCTCTCCGACGGGCGCGTCGCGGAACACGGGGACTCGCTCGCGGTGCGGGCCTTCTATCCCTCGCTCCACCTGAACCTTGCGGCGGACTATGTGAAGCTCCAGCGCCCCGACGCGGCCCGGGTCCATCTGGACCGGGCCCGGAAGGCGTCGGAGGCTCTCGCGGACGACGGGTACGGGGGAGGGGTGCGCGCGGCGATCGGCCGGCTGGAGCGGCGGCTTCGGGAGCTGTGAGCCGAGGTCGGTCGCGGATCGTTGCGGCCCGTCCGTTGTCTGCGGACCGCAACGGTCCGAGTCGGCCGGATCCCGGCGGGATCCGCGACCGACGGTGCGTTCAGCGGCCGTAGGTGTCCTCACAGATCCGGGCCGCGGGGCTGCCCGCGGACCAGCCCCCGTAGCCCCGGCCGAGCGCGCAGACATTCGTCCCGGTGATGGGGGCTGTCGGCGGATTCAGCACCCGCGCGGCTGCGGGCGGGGCATGACGAGGCCGGGGGATCCCGACGTGCTCCCGCTGCTGCGGGGCGCGTGGCGCGGTGCGTCGGGTGTCCGACGGCGCCTTCGTCGGCCGGCCGGAGGCCTTCGGCGACGGCTTCGGGTCGGGGACCGCCTCCAGGCTGTCCCGGACCGGCGGACCCACGATCTGGGGCGCCAGGTCCTGTGCGGGCCTGCTGGTCTCGGGCCGGGGCGCAATGCCCGACCGGGGCTCCACGGACACACAGCCGGTGACGGCAGTGACTGCCACGCCGACCAGGAGCTTCACGGTGATACTGGTTCGCTGCACCTGGGCAACTCTGCTGTGCGGGCAGGGCGCCGCGCGAGCCGGCCGGTGATGATTGGCCCTCACGAGTGACCCCGGTCAGCGCAACACCCCGGCTGCCGACCGGATGCGTGGGATTCGGGTCAGTCGCCGGTAGCGCCGTCGATCCGTTCCCGGACCAGGTCGGCGTGGCCGTTGTGCCGCGCGTACTCCTCGATCATGTGGGTGTAGATCCAGCGCAGGTTGAAGTGCTCGCCCTTGCGGCTGCGGCCGATCGACAGGTCGTCGAGCCCGTGCTTCGCGGCGATCTCCCGGGCCGCGTCGATCTCCGCCCGCCACGTGGTCCCGGCCTCCTCCCAGGTGTCCGCCTCGGTGGGGTGGAAGTCGCCGTCCTCGTCCTCCGCGGTGCAGTACAGCGACTTCGCTTCCTCGCCGGCCATGACGTTGCGGAACCAGTGGCGCTCCACCTCCGACATGTGCCGTACGAGCCCGAGCAGGCTGAGCTGCGACGGCGGTACGGACGTCTCCCGCAGCTGGGCGTCGGTGAGCCCCGCACATTTCAGCGCGAGCGTGTCGCGGTGATAGGCGAGCCAGCCCTCGAGCATCGGGCGTTCGGCGGCTGTGATGGCGGGTTCGGAGCGCTCGTCTGCGATCATGCGAGGCATTCTTTCCCAGTGACCAAGACCTGGCCAGATGTTATTCGCAGGGGGGTGTCAGCAAGCCGCGCAGCAGTTCGGCGAAGCCGGTGCGCAGCTCTTCCTCGGTCGGTACGGACCGGTGGTACGACCCCGCGGCGCACGAGAACATCAGACCTTCGCACCAGGCCACCAGGGAGAGGGCGTGTCGCTCGGGCTCGGCAGAACCGGCTGCCGTCATCAGCGCCACCAGGGGTTCGCGGAACTGTCGGCCGGTCGCGTCGAAGAACTCCCGAAGCTCCGGGCGCCGGGTGGCCTCCAGGGCCAGTTCGTAGCGGCAGATGAGCAGGTGGGGGTGGCGGGTCAGGTATCGGTGCAGGGCCGAGGCGAGGCTGCCGACGAGCGCGTCGACGCCGTGGGGCGGCCCGCCCGCGGGTCCGGCGTCCGGTGCGCCGCCCGGCCTGCCCTCGGTCCTGGCCCCGGGCACCGGAAGTTCGCCCGGAGCCAGGACCTGCGCCTCGCGCTCCGCCAGGCGCCGCACCGTCGCCTCCAGGAGCGCCTGCCGGGTGCGCGCGTAGTTGGATGTCGAGCCCTGGGGGATGCCGGCGCGTTCGTCGACTGCCCGGTGGGTGAGCCCTCGCATCCCGCGCTCGGCGAGAAGTGCCAGGGCTGCATCGGTGATCAGGTCCGCCCGGGAGGCGCCGCCGGTGCGTGTGGTGCTGGTGGCCATGGGATCAACCTACCGCTTTGACTACACCTGTAGTACGTTGATCTCGTCACTACAGATGTAGTTTCGAGGAGGAGTCATGGACAAGCCCCATGCGGTCGTCATCGGCAGCGGAATCGGCGGCCTCACCGCCGCCGTGGCCCTCCACCGGCGCGGCTGGCGGGTCACCGTCCTGGAGCGGGCGGCCTCGCTGGAGCCCGTCGGCGCAGGCATCAGCCTGGCCCCCAACGCGCAGCGCGCCCTGGACGTCATCGACCTCGGTGACCGGGTCCGGTCCCTGGCCGCCTGGCAGGGCGACGGCGGTATGCGCCGTCCGAGCGGCCGCTGGATCTCCCGGACGGACAGCGCTGCGGCGACCGAGCGGTTCGGCGGAGCGATCGTCCTGCTGCACCGTGCGACCCTGATCGATGCTCTCGTGGCCGAACTGCCCGCATCCGTGATCCGAACCGGAACGACGGCGGAACTCATGAACCCGGGCGCCGCGGGCGGCGCCCGCGCCGTGGTCGGGACGCCCACCGCGGACATCGAGGCCGACCTCGTCATCGCAGCCGACGGCATCAACTCGGCCGTACGCACACACCTCTTCCCCGATCACCCCGGGCCGTCGTACGCCGGCTTCACCACCTGGCGCGTCGTCGTCCCCGCGCCCGAGCAGCCCTTCGCCCCGCACGAGACCTGGGGCCGCGGCGCCCTCTGGGGCACCCAGCCGCTCAAGGACGGCCGGATCTACGCGTACGCAGCCGCGGTCGCCCCCGCCGGGGCCCGGGCCGCAGACGACGAGAAGGCGGAGCTGCTGCGCCGCTTCGGCGCGTGGCACGATCCGATTCCCGGGATCATCGCCGCCGTCGAACCCGACCGGGTCCTCCGCAACGATGTGCACCATCTGATCGACCCGCTGCCCGCATTCCACCGGGGCCGGACCGTCCTGGTCGGCGACAGCGCCCACGCCATGACGCCCAGCCTCGGACAGGGCGGCAATCAGGCCATCGAGGACGCAATCGTGCTCGCTCACCATGCGGCGCCCGACGCCGACCTCGGGACGGCGCTCGCCGCATACAGCGCGGACCGGCTCCCCCGGACGGGCGCCATCGTCCGCAAGGCTGCCCAGGTGGCCCGTCTGATGCGCCTGACCAGCGCCACCTCCGTCGGGGTGCGCGACACGCTCATGTCCGCCGTGTCCCGGCTCGGGCCGGCTCTGGTGCTGCGTACCTTCGACGGCATCGCGGACTGGCAGCCGCCGCAGCACACGTATGCTGCCCGGGCGAAGGACATGCATATGACACGGCGTTAGGCCGCCCCCCAATTGCCGGTCGGTCTCAGTCAGAGGGAGAACCCAGTGAAGGTCGGCTGCATCGGGCTCGGCGACATCGCGCAGAAGGCATATCTGCCGGTCCTCACCACCCTGCCCGGGGTCGAACTGCATCTGCAGACCCGCACTCCCTCCACCCTCGCCGCCGTCGCCGCGTCCCACCGGATCCCGCCGGAACAGTGCCACTCCGAGCTCGACTCGCTGATCGCCCAGGACCTGGACGCCGCCTTCGTCCACGCCCCGACCTCCGTACACCCGGAGATCACCGACCGCCTGCTCCGGGCCGGTGTCCCCACGTACGTGGACAAGCCGCTCGCCTACGAACTCGCCGATTCCGAGCGGCTGGTCAACCTCGCCGAGGAGCGCGGTGTCAGCCTGGCCGTCGGCTTCAACCGGCGGTTCGCCCCCGGCTACGCACAGTGCATCGAGCACCCGCGCGAGCTGATCCTCATGCAGAAGAACCGGGTGGGCCTGCCCGAGGAGCCGCGCACCATGGTGCTCGACGACTTCATCCATGTCGTCGACACCCTGCGCTTCCTGGTGCCGGGGCCGGTCGAGCACACCGTCGCACGGGCGCGGATCCGCGAAGGTCTGATGCATCATGTCGTGCTGCAGCTGTCCGGAGACGGATTCACCGCCATCGGCGCGATGAACCGGCTCAGCGGCTCGACGGAGGAGCGGCTCGAGGTCTCCGGGCAGGACTCCAAGCGTGAGGTCGTCAACCTTGCCGAGGTGATCGACCACAAGGGGCAGCCGAGCCTGCGGCGGCGTGGTGACTGGGTGCCGGTGGCCCGTCAGCGCGGCATCGAGCAGTGCGTGCTGTCCTTCCTGGACGCCGTGCGCGCCGGGAGGCTGCTGAGCGCCCGGGACGCCCTTGAGACGCACGAACTGTGCGAGCGCATTCTGCGGGACCTGGACTGGGCGTAGCGAAACCGCTGGTCAGGGTGGGTCCGGATGCGTCCCGCACGGGCCGGATGCAGGCTGGGGGGATGGACCGCCAGCCCGTGGAGGTGACCTGGTGAAGCCCCACGACGAGCCACAGGGGTGGGGTGCTCTCCAGCCGCCGCCCGGCTACTACTCGGCGGACGGGCGGCCACCCGACGCGATGCAGCGGGCCCTGATCCTGGACTGGGCGGTCAATCAGCGGATCGCGAGCGGCTGGCGGGTGGAGTCGCGTGCCGAGACGCAGGTCGTCATGGTCCGCGGGCAGCCGCTGAACCACGTGCTGCACGCCCTGCTCATGGTGTTCAGCTGCTTCCTGTGGGGCGCCGTGTGGGTGGCGCTGGCCGTGACGAACAAGGTCGAGCGGGTTGCCCTCACCGTCGACGCACAGGGGCACATCGTCTCCGTCAACGCCCCGTCATGACCGGCCCGCCGGAGCGGTCGCACCCACCGATTCCACCCGGGTCCGCCGCCGGAGCGACCGCACACCCTCATAGGCGCAGAACGCCGCCAGCACTCCGAGCGCACCCTGCGCCGGCCAGTCGCCCAGCCGGACATAGAGCGTGGTGCCGGTGGCCAGCGGTACGTCGAACACGGCGGCCGCGCTGGTGTCCGTACCGAGCGGGGTGCCGATGCGACGCCCCTGTGCGTCGTACACCGTGCTGATCCCGGTGAGTGTGGCGTGCACCATCGGGCGGCCGCTCTCCGCCGCCCGGAGGGCGCCCAGCGAGGCGTGCTGGGCCGGCGCCCAGCTGTGCTGGAACGTGGACGTCGACGACTGGGCGATCAGCATCTGTGCCCCGTCCTCGGCAAGCCGCCTGCTCATGTCGGGGAACGCCGACTCGAAGCAGATCAGCGGACCTATGCGGAGCCTCTCCGCTCCGGCCCGGGATCGCGAGGAGTGCACCGGGGACGGCTGCTCGGGAACGGACATCACCACCTGCCGGGTCCCGCGCAGCCGGTCCTCGCCCGCCGCCTTGCCCACCGACGTCACCCAGCCGAGCACCGAACGAGCCGGAATGTACTCGCCGAACGGCACCAGACGCATCTTGTCGTAGCGGTCCCCGGTCCGGCCGTCCGGCCCCACCAGCACCGCACTCTTGAAGATCCCCGTCCGGCCCGAGGCGTGGGTCTGCCGGGCATCCATATTGACCAGTACATCCGCGCCGACCTCGCGTGACAGCTTCGCGATCCTGGCTGCGAGATCCGGGCGTTGTGACAGGTCCTCGCCGACGCTGCTCTCGCCCCAGACGACCAGGTCGAGGTGCCGTCCCACCAGCGTGCGGGTCAGCTGCTCGCTGCGGGCGAAACGCAGCTCCACGCTGTTCGACCCTTCGACGACACCGGGTTGTACGACAGCGATCCGGGCCGTTCCCGCGGGCTCCGGCTGCGGCGCCCACCTCCATATCGCGCCCACTGCCAGGGCGCCCACCACGATGCCGACCGCCGCAGCGGTCCGGGCGGCGGACGTCACGAGCAGCAGGGCGACCGCGGTGTTAACCCCCACCACCAGGAGGCTCACCAGCCACACCCCTCCCACCGATGCCACCCGGAGCGCCACGGGCACCTGCCACTGGCTTGCGCCGAGCAGCCCCCAGGGGCCGCCGAGCGCATCCCAGGAGCGGGCCAGTTCGATCATCAGCCAGCCGGACGGGACCACGATCAGGGCCGCCCCGAACCTCGCGACGGACGGCGATCCGCCCAGCAGCCGGGAGACCAGCAGCCCCCACGGCGCCCAGAGCAGACCGAGGAGCGCCGCCAGTATCAGCAGGAACACATGCAGGCTCGGCAGCAGCCAGTTGTGCACCGCGAGCAGGTAGCCCGTACCGCCGAGCCAGCCGTCGAGTGCGGCCCGCCGGCCCGTACCGGCCGACCGGATCAGCAGCAGCCACGGCACCAGCGCGACATACGCGAACCACCACAGAGCCGGGGCGGGAAAGGCGAGTGCGGGCAGTGCACCCGCGAGCAGCACAGCACCACCGCGCCACCAGGGCGACCGGAGCAGGCGCTCCCGCTGCTCACGCCGAACGGCCGGAATCCGCATGCCGCGCCTCCTCGTCCTGCCCGGTGAGCACAGTTCCTCTCCTCCTTCCCCAGTGTGGGGGGAGGGGAACGGCCGCGGCCAGAGGGAGGTGGGGCCGTTGGCGGGGATCAGCCGGGAGCGAGCTCCCCGGTGAGGCTGCGCCATTTCTCATGGACGGCCACGGTGCGGATCCGCCAGCCGATCTCCGTGCGCAACAGCCCGAACGCGTACCGGCCGCCGGAGACGAAGTTCGGTGCCGTGTTGCTGTCCGCGGCCCCGGTGGCGCCGTCGTCGGGCGTACCCCTCAGCCGCATCGGGTTGAGGTAGTCGGCCTGCACCTCGGCCCGGTCGCCGGGATAACCCCCCAGGTCCTGGAGGTCCAGCCGACGGTTGACGATCAGATGCTGTCGTACGGGGAAGAGGCGCATGGTTTCCGCGAGCCACTGCGCGACCTCGGCTGCGGGTCCCTCGATGCCGCCCGCGCCGCGGTAGTCGGCGCGACCGTCCGGGGTGAACAGCTCCCGGTAGTCCTGCCAGGCGCTGTCGTCCACCGCCACCGCATAGCCGGTGATCACTGCATCGATGGACAGCTGGTCCATCACGGTTGCGAGAGCCACGCGCTGCGTCATCCGGTCAGTGTGTGCCCGCCGACCGCCGAGGCCAAGGGCCGTGCACGCGCGGCAGCGGTCCGGTTCTGATCCGGACGCCCGGGGTCCGGCACGGTGCGTGTCTCAGCAGGGGACCACGGCCACCGGCCCGAGTGCGTGCGTGAGCGTCGTCTGTGCGACCGGGGACAGCCCGAACCCGAGCTTCTCGCCGCCCTTTCGCCGCCCGATCACGGTGAGCGCGGCGGTTGCCGACGCCGTGACCAGGGTGCGCGACGCGGAGCCATGGGTCGGCTCCAGCACGAGCTCGACCTGCGGGTATTTCTCGCGCCGGCCTGCGGTGAGCTCCGCGAGGGTGCGCTCGGCGGCGCCCGCCGCCGCGTCCCGGTCGAAAGCGGGTCCGCCGGAGAGCATCGAAGAGAACATCGTCCAGCCGTGCACGATCCGCAGCCGCGCGCCGGGCCGGGCCGCTGCCGCCTCGAACGCGAACTCCAGTACCGCCTCGCTGCTCTCGTCGGCAGCCACTCCCGCGACGATGTCCGGGAATGTCTCCGCCGCGTCCACCGCGTCGTCGTCCCCCCGACCGCTGTGGATGACGACGACCGGGCACGTGGCCATCGAAGCCGTCGCAAGGCTGTTCGAGCCGATCAGCAGGGACCGGAATCCGCCCAGACCGCGGGAGCCCAGCACCAGCAGCGACGCGTTCCCGCCGAGCGACGTCAGCGCGGCCACGGGGAAGTCGAGCGGGCTGAGCGTCGACGGGTGCAGGTCCGGAGCGATCCGCGACACCCGCCGTACGGACTCCGCGAGCAGTTCGTCGGCCTCTCGCTGCTGCGCCTCCTGGACGGTACGCCGACCGGGGATCCGGGCATGCACGATCGTCAGCGGAAGTCCTCGCCGGCCGGCTTCACGCGCGGCCCAGTCGAGGGCCTCGTAGCTGTGCGAGGAACCGTCGATGGCGGCGATCACGGGAAGCTCGGTGGTGGTCATGGAGTCCTCCAGAGTCCGGCGGTGCATGTCCCGGGCCGATACGCGAACGCAGCATCCGGCAGGAACTTTCGGTCCTTTTCTACCCTGTGCGTCCGAGGCCCGGCCCTGCGGGTGCAGGACCGGCCGCTTTCCGGCACCGGTCGGCGGCGGGACCCGGACCACCGCCCGGACCTGTTCCGTACGGGTGACGACCGGTACTTCGAGGGGCGTACGTCGGCTGCCTTCGGACGTACGACGACGCCGGGCGCCTCCCGAGGCATGCTCCGGGCATGGAGAACCAGCCCGCAGGGGCCACCACGACAGTGCCGGTGCGCCGTAGCGCAGCCGGCGCATCGCCGACCGCGCCCGTCTGGCGGAATGCGCGCCCGGTGGAGCGCCTCTGCTACGGGACCGGCGTGCTCCTCATCGTCTCCGGGCTGCTGCATCTGATCGTCTTCGCCGTCGACGGCGGCTCCTGGGACGGCCCGGTGTCCTGGCGCAAGCCCGTCACCTTCGGGGTCTCGTTCGGACTGACGCTCATCGCGCTCTGCTGGGTGGCGTCCTACCTGCGCATACGCCCCCGTACGCGTACCGTGCTGCTCGCGCTGTTCGCCGCCGACTGCGTGCTGGAGGTCGGCGGCATCACGCTCCAGGCGTGGCGCGGCGTACCGTCCCACTTCAACATGGAGACCCCCTTCGACACGGCGGTCTCCATGGCGCTGGCCGTCGGCGGGGGAGTGCTGGTCGTCATCCTCACCACCCTCGCGGTCGCCTCGTTCGTCAGTCGCCCGGACGGGCCGACGGGCATGGCGCTCGCCCTGCGGGCCGGTTTCGCGATCCTGGTGGTCGGGCTGCTGTCGGGAGCGGCGATGATCGCCCGTGGTGTCTATCTGACACGCACCGGCCATCAGTCGGCCGGCTACGACTCCACGGCATCGGTGAAGCCACTGCACGCGGTGAGCCTGCACGCGATCCTGGTGCTGCCCCTGCTGGCCGAGGCGCTGGCCAGAACCTCGTGGAGCGCCCGCACCCGCCGTACTGTCGTCCGCGCCGCCGTGGGGTGCTGTGCGGCCGCCGTGGGCGGGGCACTGGTGTGGGCGGTCGTCGCGTACTGACGAAGGCGGTGCAGGCGGCCGGGCGGTGAGGAGGCGGACTCGGGGCACATGATGCAAGCTGCGGAAAGGGCAACGGGCCGGGGGTGAACCGCGAAAGGCGATCATGAGCGCGAGGGATGCGAATGTCGGGGCCTCGGCCGAACCGGGCGACGCAGCGCTGTCCGGTTGCGCCGCGCTGGTGACCGGCGCCTCGAGCGGCATCGGGGCGGCCACCGCCCTGGCACTGGCCCGGCAGGGTGCGGCGCTCGCGCTGGTCGCGCGTCGAGCCGACCGGCTGGAGGAACTGACCACCGCGATCCGGGACCGGGGCGGCTCGTGCGTCGCCCTCACCGCCGACCTCCGCGACGCGGCACAGGCCCGTCGTGCCGTGGAGGACGCCGCGGACCGGTTCGCACGGCTGGACGTATTGGTGAACAACGCCGGATACGTGGCGATCGGAGCCGTGGAGGAAGTCGACCCCGAGGAATGGGACCGGATGGTCGACCTCAACCTCAAGGCCGTTCTGCACATGTCGCAGGCAGCGCTGCCGCACCTGCTGCACGCGGCTGCTGACGCCCCGCGCCGGGTCGCCGACCTGGTGAACGTCAGCTCGCTCGCGGGCCGGGTGGCCCGTAAGAACAACAGCGTCTATTCGGCGACGAAACACGCGGTCGGAGCATTCAGCGAGGCCCTGCGTCAGGAGGTCACGGGGCGCGGTGTCCGGGTGGGCCTCGTCGAGCCGGGGATGACCACGACGGAGATGTCGACCGGCGCCGGGTTCGCAGCCGCGCGTGGTCTGCCGCAGAGCACGTGGCTCGACGCCGAGGACATCGCCCGGGCCATCGCCTTCATGGTCACTCAGCCGCGGCACGCGGCGGTCAACGAGATCATGGTGCGCCCGACGGCCCAGGAACACTGAACCGATGTGCTGACCGCCTGCTCCACGGTCCCCGTATCGGCACCGCCCTCCAGGGGCACGGCATCAGGAGTCTGCGAAGGAGGCCGGCAAGCAGCCGACTTCCACGGGGCAGTGCCGAGCGCCACCCGCGCACAGGGCCGACCAAACGTCTTGGGTCACGCCTCTATCCCTGTGGCTGGTTCCGGGTGCATCGTTGATCACGCGGGACCTCCGAAGCTTTCGGGCTCAGGTATCCCGTTCGGGCCGTCCTGTGCTGCGCGGCAGGCAGGGCCCGCCGCCCCTCCCGACCCTCCCCCGGGAGGGTCTGCGGCTGCGACGAGGCGAGTCCGGCCGGCCGCTGCCCGCATCGGTCGCAGCGCTAGTGCCCCTCCCGGCAAGCTTTGCCCCGTCGCGCCGCCCGGCACGCGCTCCCCCAAGGCCTCAAGGGCCAGGGGGGACCCCCTTCCGCGTTGGCCAAAAGCCCTGGTAGCTCAGCTCTCAACTCCGTTCGAGCAGGGGAGACCCCATCCAAGGACTTCCGGCCGCCTTGCGATCACACGCACCGGACGGCGCTCCTCATGGGGCAAACATTGCCGGTCAAGGCACTAGCCCGCCGACTCACCCGCGTGCGGGCTCAGCACACCGGTTGCCACCAGGGCGAAAAGCACCAGGCCCAGCAGTACGCGGTAGATGACGAACGGCATGAAGCTCTTGGTCGTGATGAACTTCATGAACCAGGCGATGACCGCGTATCCGACCGCGAAGGCGATGAACGTCGCGAAGATCGTCGGCCCCCACGACACGTGCCCCTCGCCCGCGTCCTTCAGCTCGAAGACTCCCGAGGCGAGCACCGCCGGGATCGCGAGGAGGAACGAGTAGCGGGCCGCCGCCTCGCGGGTGTAGCCCATCAGCAGACCGCCGCTGATCGTGGCGCCCGAGCGGGAGACGCCGGGGACCAGGGCCAGCGCCTGGCAGAAGCCGAAGATCAGGCCGTCCTTGACGCCGAGTTCCTTGAGGGACTTGCGCTCCCTGATCGCCCGGTGCTTGCCGCCCATCTCGTCGCGGGCGGCGAGACGGTCGGCGATGCCGAGGACGATGCCCATCACGATCAGGGTGGTGGCGATGAGGCGCAGGTCGCGGAACGGGCCCTCGATCTGGTCCTTGAAGGTCACGCCGAGGACGCCGATCGGGATGGAGCCCACGATGACGAGCCAGCCCATCTGCGCGTCGTGGTCGCTGCGCATCGACCGGTTGGTCAGCGAGCGGAACCAGGCCGAGACGATCCTGACGATGTCCTTCCGGAAGTAGATGAGGACTGCGGCCTCCGTGCCGATCTGGGTGATGGCGGTGAACGCCGCACCCGGGTCGGTCCAGCCGGCGAATGCTGCGGTGAGCCGCAGATGCGCGCTGGAGGAGATCGGCAGGAACTCGGTCAGTCCCTGAACAAGGCCCAGGACGAACGATTCGAACCAGCTCATGGGGCTTTGGCCATCCCGAAAGTGATCGTGCATCGGACGACGGCCTGCAGGGCCGTCGACAGCGTGCGGATTGCGGTCATATGGGGGACGGGCCACGGCGGGCCCGGTGATCGTCTGCGGTGCGCGGGCAGCGTATCGCCCTTGGATGAACGGGGTGACTACTGCCCCCGCACCCACGGTCGACCCCCGGTGGCGTCAGGGTGGCTCCGGACCGCAGTCCGGTTCGGGTTCAGTCCGCGGCGAGGCGGTGCCGCTTGCGCCAGGCGACGACGGCCGCACCGACGCCCGTCAGCACGATGAAGCCCATCGCCGCCAGGAACGCGGGCGATGTCGGGGACGAGGCCTCGCTGCCGGCGACGACGTAGGCGGCGGTGTTCGGGATCGAGCCGAGCCCTGTGGCCACCAGGAACGGCGGATATCCCATCCGTGAGACCGCGGCGCAGTAGTTGGCGGCGGCGAACGGGACCCCTGGGAACAGCCGCAGCGCCAGCATCGAACGGAAGCCGTGCCGGCTCAGCTGCCCGTCCGCAGCCTTCAGCCAGCGCCCGCGCACCAGCGTACGGAGCGCGTCCTGCCCCAGCACCCTGCCCAGCCCGAACGAGATGCCCGCGCCCAGCACCGTGCCCGCCAGGGCCGCGGCCAGACCGGCCTGCGACCCGAACAGGGCACCCGCGGCGAGGTTGAGGAGCGGCCGCGGCACGAACGCCACGGTGGACACGCCGTACGCGAGGCCGAACAGCAGGACCGCCGTGGCGCCACCGCTCAGCTGCGCCGGCCAACCGTGGGCCAGGAGGCGCTGGGGATCGAGGAGCAGCGTGGTCGCCGCGGCGGCCAGCAGCACGGCCACGAGCAGCGAGAACCGGGACCAGGGCGAGAGCAGCGCCCTCGTGCAGCGCACGGCGAGGCCGGTGGCGGGCCGGGCGGCGGGGACGGGGTCGAGCATTCGGGGAGAGTAACCGACACCTGTGCGTGATCGCCGTAATGTGCACCGTATGAGACTCGCAGCCGAAGCCGCTCCCGGCGTGCCGCCGAGCGAGCTCGCCGACACTGTGCTTGCGCGTCTGACGGCCGTCTACCCCACGGCCGCCGATCCCGCGCGGGCGGCCTCCGCCGCCGCGTACATGAAGAACGTCGCCCCGTTCCTCGGCATCCCCGCCTCGCAGCGCCGGGCCCTGTCACGTACGGTCCTGGACGGCACGGGGCGTCCCGACGAGGCGGACTGCGCGGCCGTCGCCCTGCGTTGCTGGAAGCTGCCCGAGCGGGAGTACCAGTACTTCGCAGCCGACTATCTGCGCCGCCACGCTCCCCGCTGCTCCTCCGGGTTCCTGCCCGTCGTACGACACCTCGTCTCCACCGTCCCCTGGTGGGACACCGTCGATGTGCTCGCCGCCCATGTCACAGGACCGCTCGTCGCCGCCGCCCCGGAGCTGAAGGCGGTGATGGACGAGTGGATCGAGGACGACAACCTGTGGATCGCCCGCACCGCCCTGCTGCACCAGCTGCGCTACCGGGACGCCACCGACGCCGAACGGCTCTTCGGCTACTGCCTGCGCCGGGCGGATCACCCCGACTTCTTCATCCGCAAGGCGATCGGCTGGTGTCTGCGCGAGTACGCCAAGACCGATCCGTGGGCGGTACGGGACTTCGTCGACGGCGCCCGGGACCGGCTTTCGCCGCTGTCCGTACGTGAGGCCATGAAGCACCTCTGAGGCGCGGTCGGCGCCGAACTCCCTTTCCGGGCCCGGCGGAAAACCATTCGACGGGATCACGGCCGTGGGCCATGATCGGACCCATGTTCCGGTACGCCTTCCTCGCAGCGCAGTCCGCAGTCGCGGACACGCCGAAGGCTGCCGTCATCCCGTCCTTCCTCGCTGCCACCGCAATCACCGCGGCAGCAGCCGCAGTCGACGCAGCAGCGTTCAGCGCTGCCGCAGCGCCCATCGGCGGCGCCCGAAGCTGACCCTCCCCCGACAGTCCGGCGGACCCCGTAAG
The DNA here is from genome assembly GCF_042802415.1 of Streptomyces sp. NPDC057486. NCBI lineage: Bacteria > Bacillati > Actinomycetota > Actinomycetes > Kitasatosporales > Streptomycetaceae > Streptomyces > Streptomyces sp. NPDC057486. The sequence goes on from NZ_JBHVEE010000051.1 coordinate 53,852, forward strand.
GGGAGGGTCGGCGGGGCCCTGGGGTCTTCTCTCTCAGCTTCGAGTTTCCAAGGAATGAGCCATGCCCAAGACGGCATACGTGCGCACCAAGCCGCACCTCAACATCGGCACCATGGGCCACGTCGACCACGGCAAGACCACCCTGACAGCCGCCATCACCAAGGTCCTCAGTGACCGCGGCACCGGCACGTTCGTCCCGTTCGACCGCATCGACCGGGCGCCGGAGGAGGCACAGCGCGGCATCACCATCAACATCGCGCACGTCGAGTACGAGACCGACACCCGGCACTACGCGCACGTCGACATGCCCGGTCACGCCGACTACGTCAAGAACATGGTGACCGGCGCCGCACAGCTCGACGGGGCGATTCTCGTCGTGTCCGCGCTCGACGGGATCATGCCGCAGACCGCCGAGCACGTCCTGCTCGCCCGCCAGGTCGGCGTCGACCACATCGTCGTCGCCCTCAACAAGGCCGACGCGGGCGACCCGGAGCTGACCGACCTGGTCGAGCTGGAGGTCCGCGAGCTGCTCTCCGCGCACGGCTACGGCGGCGACACCGTCCCCGTCGTCCGCGTGTCGGGACTGAAGGCGCTGGCAGGCGACCCGCGTTGGACCGCGTCCGTCGAGGCGTTGCTGGACGCCGTCGACACATACGTACCGATGCCGGTGCGCTACACCGACGCGCCGTTCCTGCTGCCGGTGGAGAACGTCCTGACCATCACCGGCCGGGGCACGGTCGTCACCGGAGCCGTCGAGCGCGGCACCGTACGCGTCGGCGACCGGGTCTCCGTGCTCGGCGCGGACATCGAGACGGTCGTCACCGGCCTGGAGACCTTCGGCAAGCCGATGGAGTCCGCGCAGGCCGGTGACAACGTGGCGCTGCTCGTACGCGGGGTGGAGCGCGACCGGGTCCGCCGCGGCCATGTGGTGGCGGCGCCCGGCAGCGTGACGCCGAGCCGTCGTTTCACCGCGCAGGTGTACGTCCTGTCGGCGCGGGAGGGAGGCCGGACCACGCCGGTCACCACCGGCTACCGGCCGCAGTTCTACATCCGTACCGCGGACGTCGTGGGCGACATCGACCTCGGCGAAGCGGCGGTGGCGCGCCCCGGCGACACGGTCACCATGACCGTCGAACTGGGCCGTGACACCCCGCTGGAGTCCGGGCTCGGCTTCGCGATCCGCGAGGGCGGCCGCACAGTCGGCGCGGGCACCGTCACCGGTCTGCTCTGATCCGGGCGCCGGGTCCGCCTCCCGACCCCACGGGACGCGGACCCGGCGCCATGCGCGAGACTGACGGCATGGCAGACATTGCACTGGTACTCGGAGCAGGCGGCGGCACCGGCGGCGCCTGGGAGACCGGAATCCTGCACGGGCTCGCCGAGGCGGGCGTGGATTTGTCCACCGCGGATCTCGTCATCGGAAGCTCTGCCGGGGCCCTCGTCGGCGCCCAGCTCTCCTCCGGACTGATCGGCCTCCCGGAACTGTACGAACGTCAGTTGGCCGATCCGCAGGGCGAAGTCGGCGGGAAACTCGGCACCGTCACCCTCATGCGCTACGCCCGCGCGGTGCTGACCTCCCGTACCCCGGAGGCGTACGGGCAGAAGCTGGCCCGGATGGCGCGGGAGACCCGGACCGCAATCACCGCGGCCGAACGGCGGGAGCTGATCGCGGGCCGACTCCTGTCGCCCGACTGGCCCGAGCGGCAGCTGCGGATCACCGCCGTCCGCGCGGACACGGGTGAACTCCACATCTTCGACAAGGACAGCGGTATCCCGCTCGCCGACGCCGTCACCGCCAGCTGCGCCGTCCCCGCGGTCTGGCCGGTCGCCACCATCGACGGGCAGGGCTGGATCGACGGCGGGGTGTACTCCCCGGCCAACGCCCATCTGGCCGCAGGGTACGAGCGCGTCGTCGTCATCGCACCGACGGCCAGTGGAAACAAGGTGATCATCTCCCCCCGGTCCCAGGCCACCGACCTCGAAGCGAAGGGCGCCCGGGTCGCGGTCATCACCCCGGACGCGGCCGCCAAGAAGGCATTCGGCCGCAACCCCCTCGACCCGAGCCGCCGGGCCGCCGCCGCCCGCGCCGGACTCGCGCAGTCCGCGGCGCACACCGAAGCGGTCGCCGCGGTCGTCGGCAGCTGAACCGGCACCCCACAATGGGGGAGTGAACGACCCGATACCCGTGATCCGAGAAGTGGACCAGGGCACCGCCAGACTCCTTCCCGACGTGGACCGGGACCGGGCCTGGCTGCTCACGGTCGACGGCGCACCCCAGTCGTACGTCGACCTCGACGATCCGGTCCACCTGGAGTTCGAGTACGCCCGACGGCTCGCCCATGTCCTGGACTGTGCCGCGGAACCGGACGCCCCCCTCGACGTACTCCACCTCGGCGGCGGCGCCCTCACCCTGCCCCGCTATGTCACCGCGACCCGGCCGGGGTCCCGGCAGGTCGTCGCCGAGGCCGACCTGGGCCTGCTCGCCCTGGTCGCCGAGCAGCTGCCACTCCCCGACGACAGCGGCATCACCGTGCACGGCACCGACGCCCGCGGGCTGCTGGAACAGACGCCGCCCGGCACCGTCGACGTCCTGATCGCGGACGTGTTCGGTGGATCGCGCGTGCCCGCGCACCTCACCTCCGTCGAGTACGCGCAGGCGGCCTGGCGGGCTCTGCGGGACGACGGCGTCTATGCCGCCAACCTCGCCGACGGCGCACCCTTCGCATTCCTCCGCTCGCAACTGGCCAACTTCGCCACGGTCTTCGAAGAGCTCGCGCTGATCGCCGAACCGGCGGTACTGCGCGGCCGGCGCTTCGGGAACCACGTCCTGGTCGCCTCCCGCAGCCCCCTCGACACCGCGGCCCTGGCCCGCCGCTGCGCCGCAGACGTCTTCCCCGCCCGGGTCGAGCACGGAGCCGGTCTGGTCCGGCTCATCGGCGCGGCACGGCCGGTCGGGGACGCCGACGCGGTCGCCTCACCCGAGCCGCCCGACGGTTCCTTCGGTATCGGTTGACAGCGTCTTCCCCGACGCAACCTCGACGGTTGCGGTCCGGCGGGTGAGGTTGCGTACGTCGGGTACGAGCAGCACGGCCCCGGTGCAGAGCACGACCAGCGCCGCGCAGCCCCACAACGCCTGACCGCGCCCGACCAGGTCCTCCACCGGGCCGGCGACCGCGGTGGCCAGCGGCAGCATCGCCACCGATCCGAACCAGTCGTACGCCGACACACGCGACAACTTCTCCTCCGGGATCTCCTGATGCAGGGCCGTCATCCAGGAGACGCCGAACACTTCGATGGTCACGCCGCTGACGAACATCACGGCACTCAGCCCGGTCACCGGCAGTGGCACCGCCAGCGCCGCCGACGGCAGGGCCAGCGGGAAGACGCAGAGCGTCCCGGCGAGCAGGAGCCGCCGGGGTTTCCAGCGCATCATCAGCAGAGCCCCGCACAACGTGCCGACCCCGAAGGCGGCGAGCGCGAATCCCCAGGGGCGGGCGCCACCGAGCTCGTCCCTGGCGACCAGTGGCCCGTACACCGACTCGGCGGCACCGACCACGGCGACCACCACCGAGAATTGCGCCACGATCGACCACAGCCAGGGGCGGCCGATGAACTCCTGCCAGCCCTCTCGCAGATCGGACAGGAGTCCGCCGCCCGGCTCCCGCGGCGGGATGTGGGCGACATCCAGGAAGGCGCGCAGCGCACCGGCCACCGCGAAGGCCGCCGCGTCGACGGCCAGGACCCATCCCGGATTCATCGCCGCGATCATGGCACCGCCGAGCGCGGCACCACCGATGGCGGCCCCGTGCATCGACATCCGGAAGAGCGCGAAGGCGCGGCCGGCCTGTTCGCCACGGACACTGGACATCAGCATGCCCTCGGCCGCCGGGTTGAAGAACGCCTGCCCGGTACCGCACAACGCCGTGAGCAGCATCATCTGCCACAGCTTCGGGTCGCCGGCCAGGACCAGCCAGGCGAACACGGCCTGCGAGACACAGTTGAGCCCGTTCGCCGCCACCATCACCCGGTGGCGCGGCACCCGGTCCGCGATGGCGCCGCCGATGAGCAGGAACAGCACCAGCGGCGCGGTACGGGCGGCTGCCACCAGGCCGACGTCGCCGCCGTCGCCACCGGACTGCAGAACGGCGAACGCCGCCGCGATCAACGCACCGTGGGTACCCAGGCCGGTGATGATCGCGGCGGCGGTCAGCAGACTGTAGTTGCGGCCGGCCCAGGCGGGGCGGCGGATGCGGGGACGGGGGATGCCGACAGGAGTCACCGAGGAACTATCGCTGCCGGGCCCCCGCCCTGCCAAATGCTTTGTCGGAGCAGGTGGAACGGGTCAGGAGGCGGTGACTTCGGTCAGCCGCACCGTGCTGAGGATCTTCATGATCGTGGCGTCCGGGAGCTCGTCCTTGACGGAGTCGGCACCGTAGAGGACCCAGGAGGAGAAGTCACCGTTCTTGTTCTTGAAGGTGAAGGCGAAGGTCTTGCCGTCGGAGTCGCACTTCTTCTTCTTCGTGACGTTCGGGGCGGTGGCCGTCACGAGGCTGCCGGTCAGACCCGACTGGGTGGTGTACTTCTTCGCCTTGGTGAACTTGATGGTCTTCTGCGGCATGTGCTGCGCGTAGGCGGCCCAGACCCAGGTCCCGGCCTCGCTGTGGGCGTTGGCGTCGGCGTCCGTGGCGCCCTCGGCGCCGCGGGTACCCGCACTGGCCAGGCTGTACTCCTCCTTGGTGCCGTCCTTGTCGTCGTCGTCGACGCACCACTTCTTCTGGAAGTACGCCGGCGCGGAGAAGCCGATGAGGGGTGAGCCGTCGCCCTTCTTGTCGTCCTCGAAGTACGAGAACGTCCCGGGCGAACCGACTTCCCAGTCACCGGGTACGTCGAACTGGGTGCCCCACTTGGGGTTGGTGACGACCTTCCAGCCGGCGACGAGCGGCTTGGCGTCCCCGTCGGTGGTCCGCGGGTTCGGCACCGCGGAGGACGTGTCGGCGGACGGCTTCGCGGGCGACGACGTCCCGCCGTCGGCGACGTCGGTGCCGCCCTTGTCGTCCTTGTTCATCACCACGACGCCGGTGACCACGGCGGCCACGACCACAGCGGTGGCTGCGACGATGGCGACGATGGTTGTCTTCTTCTTGTCGTCGCCCCCGGGCTGCGGTGCACCGGGCGGGCCGGAGACCGCGTACTGCGGCACAGTGGGCTGCTGGTACGGGTTCGGCTGCGGATATCCCGGCTGCTGCCCCGGCTGGCCATGCTGCTGATATCCCGGCTGCTGATAGGGATTCGGCTGTTGGTACCCCGGCTGCTGATACGGGTTCTGATTCTGGTTCTGCGGGTTTTGCTCGCCCCCGGGCGGCTGCTGTCCTGGCCACATGGCGAGTAACCATAGAGGGGCGGCGGCCGGTCGACTACGCCCGCCCCCGTGAAGGAACGGTCGAGACGGTGGCCACGCGGATGCCGAAAGGGGAACGTGCGGGCGTGATCCAGGCATGGCCAAACACTCCTACCCGTGAGTAACCTTCGATTCATGAGCACTGAACAGATGGCAGTCGGGGACATGCTCCTCGCGACGGTTCCGATGGCCAGGACCCTCAACCTCGAGTTCCTCGAGACGACCCCGGAACGCGCGGTCGTCCGGATGCCGGACCAGGCCGACTACCACAACCACGTCGGCGGACCGCACGCCGGAGCGATGTTCACGCTCGCGGAGTCGGCCAGCGGCGCGATCGTCATCGCCGCCTTCGGAGACCAGTTGTCCCGCGCCGTACCGCTCGCCGTGAAGGCGGAGATCGGCTACAAGAAACTCGCGATGGGCGTCGTCACCGCGACCGCGACCCTCGGCCGGCCGGTCGCGGAGGTCGTCGCCGAACTCGACGCGGGCAAGCGGCCCGAATTCCCCGTCGTCATCGAGATCCAGCGTGCGGACGGCGCGGTCACCGGCGAGATGACCGTCGTGTGGACGCTCCGCCCGAACGCCTGAGGGACCTGCCTCCCCAGCCGGGCCGTCCCACCCCGTCGAGGGTGCGGGGCGGCCCATTGCGCTGTCCGGGCAGATGGCACGACAGGTAGGCTGCCCGCCGTGCGCCGAGGAGTTGCCCGGCGGGCGACGGCACATCAGCACGGGAGGTACCGGCGTTGCACATCCAGGAGTGGCTGGAGACAGTCCCCGCGGTCAGCGTGTACGTCCTGGTGGGCGTCGTCATCGGTCTGGAGAGCCTGGGCATTCCGCTGCCGGGCGAGATCGTCCTCGTCAGCGCATCGCTGCTGGCCGCCGGACACAGCGGCATCAACCCGGTGATCCTCGGTGCCTGCGCCTCCGCCGGGGCGATCATCGGGGACTCGATCGGATACGCCATCGGCCGCAAGGGCGGCCGGCCGCTCCTCGCCTGGCTCGGCGGGAAGTTCCCCAAGCACTTCGGCGAGGACCAGATCGCCATGGCGGAGCGGTCGTTCCAGAAGTGGGGCATGTGGGCGGTGTTCTTCGGCCGCTTCGTCGCGCTGCTGCGCATCTTCGCCGGACCGCTGGCCGGCGTCCTGCGCATGCCGTACTGGAAGTTCCTGATCGCCAATGTGCTCGGCGGCATCGTCTGGGCGGGCGGCACCACGGCCGTCATCTACTCGGTCGGAGTCGTCGCCGAGGCCTGGCTCAAGCGCTTCTCCTGGCTCGGCCTGGTGGCCGCCGTGCTGATCGGGCTGACCTCGATGCTGGTCCTCAAGAACCGCGCCAAGAAGGCGGCGGCCCAGTCCGCGGAACGTACGGTGGCAGAGCCGGGGACCGTACCGGCAGCGGACTGAGCCCGGGCGGCCCGGCTCACCGGGCCGCCCGTTCGTCCGTCACTCAGCCCTCGTGCGCCTGACGGTGCGCCTTGGCCAGCTCCACGTACCCGGCGGCATTGAACGTGATGCCTTCGAGCTCCTCCTCGGTCAGCTCCCGCTTGACCTTGGCGGGCACGCCCGCGACGAGCGAGCCCGGCGGCACCTGCATCCCCTGCGGGACCAGCGCCTGCGCCGCGATCAGTGAACCGGCGCCGATGTGCGCACCGTTGAGGACCGTGGCCCCCATGCCCACGAGAACGTCGTCCTCGACGGTGCAGCCGTGCAGCACGGCGTTGTGCCCGACCGAGACGCGCTCGCCGACCGTGACGGGGAACCCGGGGTCGGCATGGACGCTGCAGTTGTCCTGGATGTTGCTGCCGGCGCCGATGGCGATGGGAGCGCAGTCGGCCCGCAGCACGGCCTGGTACCAGACGCTGGAGCCCGCGGCCAGGGTCACCTTGCCGATCACGACCGATGTCGGCGCGGTGAACGCGTCCGCGTCGATGTCCGGCTCGTGGCCGCCCATGCCCGTGATCAACGCCTGCTCTGCCATCGCCCGTTCCTCCGTGTCTCCGACCGTGGTTGTCCGTTCGCGCCAGGGGAACCGTATGCGACAGTCGCGCGGCCGCCGGCGAGTGGGGTGAACATCACAAGGGGCCGCGGTGACCGGTCAGGGCGCGCCGACTACGGTGAGCGAGTGCCCAAGAACAGCAACACGTTCTCCTCCCTCACCGCCTGGCGACGGCGCCTGCTGTCCCGGGCCGTCCACCGCGGCTGGCGTGCCGTGCAGGAGGCGGGCGCGATCACCGCGGAGCACCCGGGCGGGCTGCGGTTCGGCCGTATCGGGGAGGGGACCCGGCTGGCGTTCCCCCAGGGCACGGTCTTCGGGGAGCCGTGGATCGAGCTCGGCGACCACTGCATCATCGGCGAACAGGTCACCCTGACCGCCGGACTCATGCCGGACCTGGACCTCGGCTCGGAACCCATCCTGACCCTGGGGGACGGGGTGGTGCTCGGCCGAGGCAGCCACGTCGTCGCCGACACCACGGTGACCATCGGGTCGAACACGTACTGCGGGCCGTACGTCTACATCACGTCGACGAACCACAGCTACGACGATCCGCACGAGCCGGTCGGCCGGCAGTGGCCGCGCATGGAGCCGGTCGCCATCGGACCCGGCTGCTGGATCGGCACGGGTGCGGTGGTCCTGCCGGGAGCCAGGCTCGGGCGCAACGTCGTGGTCGCGGCGGGCGCGGTGGTACGTGGCGAGTTTCCGGACCACGCGGTCGTGGCCGGTGCGCCCGCACGCGTCGTACGCAGCTGGGACCCCGAGAAGGGCTGGCAGCCGCCCCTGCGCACGCCCGCCCCGGTGCCGATCCCGGCGGGCGTGACGCCCGAGCAACTGCTGGCCGTCGCGGAACTGGAAGACAGCTAGTGTCTTGTGATTCCGTCAGCATTACTTGATCTTGTGTGGCAGGGTCTCTTGGTATGGAGCTGTCCGTGGAACAGGCCGCCGAGTTGCGGGC
>NZ_JBHVEE010000052.1:0-62135 GCF_042802415.1 Streptomyces sp. NPDC057486
GGGGGTCGGGATCTGGTCGCGTGCTCTGCGGCTATATCACGCCCCCCGACGTGGTGGGGGGGTGGCGGGGGCTGTGCGCCCCCCCCCCCCCCGTCCGCATGTCACGCCCGGCCGACCAGGCGCCGTGGCCGTCTCGGCGTACCCAGGGGCTGTGGCCCCCACCGCGCGTCTCGCCCCTCTCCCGGTCCGGCGCCGCACGCGACTCCCGTCTCGCCTCGACACAGCATTAGGTAGTAGTACTATCCAATATGGATAGTGCCACTACCCAACCGTGAAGGTGAGATGTGCGATGCCCACTCTGCCCTGGGTGACTCCCCACCCCGCCCCGCACCACGGCCAGGTCGTCGTCATGGCCTCCCGCTTCGAGGTGCGCACCCTCAAGGACGTGCCGCGCTTCTTCCTGAAGTCGCTCTCCGCATGGCGTCAGGTGCGGTCCGCGCCCGGAGCCTTCGGCGCGTCCCTCATCGCCCAGCCCACGAAGCGCACCTTCTTCACCCTCTCCGCATGGGAGAGCCGTGACGCCCTCTACGCGTACGCCCGGACCGAACCGCATCGCGGCATCATGACCGGGCTGCGCCCGACCATGCGGAGCTCGACGTTCACGTTCTGGGAGGCTCCGGTCGAGTATCTGCCGGTCAGCTGGGCCGAGGCCAAGCGGCGCATCGCGGAACAGGAACAGCCCGACGCGACCTGACACCTGCTCTACGCAGCGCCGGACTCGTCCTCCGGAGCGTCGAACCACGGCTTGTTCGCGGCCCAGTGCGCGACCCATCCCGCGAATCCCGGTTCACCGGTGGTGAAGCCGAACTCGGCACCGAACGGCAAGGCCCCCTCACCGGTGATGTGCCAGATGTGACCGCGATGGGGTCCGGTGACGACGAGGTGCCAGTCCATGCCGCAGCCATCGGTGCCCAGGACGATCGAGCCATGACCGAAGACCTGGTCGAGGAGCGGTTCGAGCTCCTCCTCCGGGCGGTCGTCGTCCTCCCACAACCATGCCTCCGTCAACGGGAACGGCTCGGCCAGGCACTGCCCGTCCTCTGCTTCCCTTCCGTCGTCCGGCATCTCGGCCAGCGGTACGAGGCCGTAGTCCGGCGGCCCCGCGTACGAACCGTCGGAGATCTCCGCGACGAAGGTGCGGTACGGCTCCGGCAGGACGATGCCGTGCTCCGCCTCGAAGGCACGCACCCGGTCCCAGCCGAGGGGGTCACCGCTCTCGAAGGCTGCACGAAGTGCGGCCAGCTCCGCGGGCTGGGCGTGATCGGTATTCATGGACCCATAGGTACCAGCAGACACTGACAACGCCCTGCCGGCCGTGTTGACTGCTCCCGGCAACCGGACGCCGTCGAGGAGGACCGTGGTGAAAGTCGGAGCGGCACGATCTGCCGCGACCCGATGGGTCGCCGAGCACGCCCGACCCGAACCCGGCTTCCGCGGTGCGTACTTCAGCGGATCCACCGTCGGCCTGCCGGATGACGCCGAACTGCCGCCGTCCTCCGATGTCGACGTCGTCGTCGTCCTCGCCGGGGACGAACCGCCGGTCAAGCCCGGCAAGCTCCGCTTCCGGGGCGCCCTGCTGGAGATCACCTATGCGGCGTGGGCGGATCTCTCCTCGGCGGACGCGGTCCTCGCCTCGTACCACCTGGCGGGCAGCTTCCGTCAGGACACGGTCATCGCCGACCCCACCGGCCGGCTGCGCGCCCTGCACGCATCCGTCTCACCACGGTTCGCGGAACGGCCGTGGGTCCGCCGCCGGTGCGAGGACGCCCTCCACCGCATCGAGTCCCGGCTCGCCGCGTTCGACACCTCCCTGCCGTTCCACGAGCAGGTGACCGGCTGGCTGTTCCCCACCGGGGTGACCACCCACGTCCTGCTGGTCGCCGCACTGCGCAATCCCACCGTCCGGCTGCGCTATCTCGCCGCCCGCGAGGTACTGACCGAGTACGGGCACCCGTCCTTCTACCCGGAACTCCTGGAACTCCTGGGCTGCGCGCAGCTCTCCGCCCCCACTGTCCGGCAGCACCTGTCCGAACTGACCCGCACCTTCGATGCCACGGCCGCGGTCGCGAGGACACCGTTCTTCTTCAGCAGCGACCTCACCACGCAGGCGCGGCCGATCGCCGTCGACGGAAGCCGGCTGCTCGTCGACCGGGGCGACCACCGTGAAGCCGTCTTCTGGATCATCGCGACCTTCGCCCGCTGCCACACCGTCCTGGCCGCGGACGCGCCCGCGCTGCACACCGCGCGCATGCCGGCCTTCCGCGCCGCCGTCGCCGATCTCTGCATCACATCCACCGACGACCTCCTGCGCCGCGGCGCGGAGGTCGGCCGGTTCCTGCCCCGGCTGCGACGGACCGCCGAGGAGATCCTGGAGAGTGCGTCAGGCGGACGGTCCGCCTGACGCCCGCCGCGCCGCCTGAGCACGGTGGTCCGGGATCCGCGCCAACAGACTTGTCGGCTGCGTGCGTTCGGCCGGGGAGAGTGGCGCGAGCAGCTGGTCCTGCACGCCCTCCGGCAGCTTTTCGAGCCGCTGCGCGTGGCGGCGGCCCAGCGTGGTGATCGTGGGGACAACGGCCGCACGGCGGACGTCGGCCGAGCCATGTGCCGCTCGCCGGCCTCCTGTTGGCGCCGCGACCGGCAATGCTTGCCCGGAAGGAGCGTGCGTGCTGGGCGGCGCGACGGGGCACAGCCCGCCACGAGGGGCCTTAGGATTGCTCGCATGTTCCTCCTCTGTGCGTAGGACCCCGTACTGACCGCGCCCGTCACTCCGGGTGCGGCACTCCGGTGTCCCGTGACGCACACAGCGCGCCAGGTCCGCGCTGCCTTCCCGAGGAACGAACCTCATGCTTTCGCCTTCGCCCATGCCCTCTCGCGCTCCCTCGTACGCAACGGTCCTGCGCACCCGTCATGCCTCCCGCACCTTCGGCGCCGCGCTGCTGGGTCGGCTGTCGTACGGGATGATCTCCCTCTCCCTGATGCTGGCGGTCAAGGACGCCACCGGCTCCTACTCCGTGGCGGGCGCCGTCATGGCCCTGTTCGGGGCGACCAGCGTCTTCCTCTCCCCCGCCCGTGCCGCGCTGATCGACCGGTACGGGCCACGACGCGCACTGCCGCCGATGGCCATCGCGTATGCGCTGATCCTCTCGGTCCTGGCCCACGTCACCTGGCAGCCCGGTGCGTCGGGGGTCCGGCTGGGAGCGTTGGCCGTGACCGCCGGCGCCTGCACACCACCGCTGGGACCCGTGATGCGGACCCTGTGGAAAGGCCTCGTGCCCGACCGGGAACTGCTCCAGCGCGCCTACAGCCTGGACGGTGTGGCCGAGGAACTCCTCTTCGTCACCGGGCCGTTGCTGGTGGGTCTGCTGGTGAAGTTCGCCGAACCCGCGGCCGGTGTGGCGGTCAGTGCCGCGCTGGTGCTGGTCGGGACATCGACCCTGGTGGCGTCTCCGGCCGTGCGCGGTGCGGGCGTCCGCCCGCCGAGGACGAAGCCGCTTTCTGCGGCACCGTCGAGGAAACGGCTGTTCGGCGTGGCCGGGTTGCGGCACGCGGCGGCGGTCGCGGCCGGTGTCGGGCTGTGCCTGGGGGCGCTGGACCTGCTGGTGGTGGCCTTCGCCGACCGGCACGGCCAGGATGCGGCCGTGGCCTGGGTGCTGGCGGCGCTCTCCGCGGGAAGCGCGGTCGGCGGTCTGGCCTACGGCGCCGTCTCGTGGCACGCGTCGAGTCGGCTGCGGCTGGCGGCACTTGCCGTCGCCCTGGGGCTTTCCCTGCTCGCGACCGGACTGTCGCCGAACGTGTACGTGCTGGTCGGCGCGGTCGCCGTCGCCGGGCTGTTCGTCGCCCCGGCCCTGACCACGGCGTATCTGATCGCGGACGAGTCCGTCGACGCGGGCAGCCGTACTCAGGCCGGCGCGTGGATCAACACCGCGGTCAATGCCGGGTCATCGGGCGGAACAGCAGTGGTCGGTCCGATGCTGGGGCACCTGCCGCTCGCGGCATGCTTCGCCCTCGCCGCGGCACCGGTGCTGCTCTGCGCGGCGTTCACGGTCGGCGGCGCCCGCCGGTGAGGTCCCCCGCCGGCAGGCGCGTTTCGAGCTCGTCCGCCCGATGGGGCACGGTCTTGCTCCCGCCCAGCATGCGCTGACGGAACCCGCGCAGCAGGAGGGCCGGCGTCCGCCAGTACGACGGGCACACCGGCCCCCTGCCGGTGAGGTGACCTCGGGCGTCCTGAACCGCGCGGTCCAGTTGCCCTCAGAGGTCCTGTGCAGCTCGGTCGCGCTCCAGGTTCTGCCGTCGTCATAACGGATCGACAGCGAGGCCTTCTTGGCCTTCATGGCACCACCGAGCCACTCCTGCCTCAGTCATGCCGTGGGCGCCAGCGCCTCGATTCCCGCACCGCGCTCATGGCGGCCAAGCTCGCCACAGCCGCCGCCAACACGCTCAACACCACCACTGCTGCTGTCAGCATCTGGGGTGGCAGCCGGCCATTCCGCGGCGCGGTGGTGTAGGGCAAGGTGACCCAGACCGCACTGACCGCACCCAGAACCGCGGCGACGCACAGGGGCACCGCGAGGGTCCAAACGGCCACTGTCGCGTACACGCGTCGGCTGCCGCTCACCACGGACACCGGGGCGATGGACCGGGCGAAACGCACGACCTCGGCCAGACAGTTCAGCGCAGCCGCCAGCGCCACCAGTGCCACTCCTGCGACGCCCAGCAACGTCACCCAACGCAACTGGGAGGACAGCAGAGCTGCGCCCCCGTTCCAGCCCTGTCCTACGCCCTCCACCAAGGCACCGGGCCCCAGCACAGCGAGGGCGTCTCGCTTGAGCGTCCCGAGCGGCAGTGCCTCGCCCTGCGGCGAGTACACAACGAGCATATTCCCCTGACGTGCGGCAAGGGGGCCACGGGTCACGCCGACCTGCGCAACGGACGCAGGCAACAGGGCACGCAGGGCGGGCGTGGCTTCCGAGAGAGGAACGTCCCGAACGCCCCGTGAACTCGGACACTCAAGGCCGAGGCCCCGCAGAGCGTCGCAACTGCCTCGGACCGTGACGGCCTGCCTCACCTCGACGGGACCGTGCGGCCCTTCCGCCACCTCGCCCGCGCCGTAGCCAGGGCCCCGACGGTGCCGAGCAGCGACACGAGTACGGCGGTCTGGCTGGCACCGTATGTCGCGAATGCGGTTGGCGACCAGCTCAGGATTCCCAGGAACACGGGGCACAGCCCGGCCCCGACCTTCACCAGGCGTCCCCGGCCTTCGCCGCGCGGTCTGGTGGACCGGCCCGGCCCCGACCACTGGTGCATCAAGACCACCAAAGCGACGAGCAGCAGGGGCGCGGCGAGCAGGGCACAAAGCAACTGCCAGGCGTGCGACCGCATATCCGCGGCTGCCAGTATGTAGCCGACCCACGGGTCTACGGAAAAACGAACAGTCCTCCGAGGCTGGAAATCGCAGGTACGCCGGGACGCCGCCCAACTGGTGCTCGCCCGAGATGGATCAGCGAACGGTTCTGACTGTGCGTCTCGGGGTTCTTCGCCGCCTTGCTCACCACGCCGGAGTCCGCCGGCAGCCGGTTCCCAGCACGCCGCGGGCGACGCATCGAGAGGACCGCCCACTGAGATCAGCAGTCATGTCAACCGCAGTAGCCCCCTTACTGCTCACACAGAGAATCACGCTCTCCCTTGTCGCGGTCCGAGAGCCGGTCAGGCCACCGAGGAGATGCGGCCGGCCGCCGACCGGCCGGCCTCGTGGTGGATCGGGGTGTGTGCGCCGGTGAGCGGGACGCCGCTGCCGCCACGCCGGTCGGCGACGATCTCGGCGGCGATGGAGAGCGCGGTCTCCTCGGGGGTACGTGCTCCGAGGTCGAGGCCGATCGGCGAATGCAGCCGGGCCAGTTCGAGTTCGGTGACGCCGACCGCGCGCAGCCGGTCGTTGCGTTCCAGATGGGTGCGGCGCGAGCCCATCGCACCGACGTACGCGACCGGGAGCTTCAACGCCATTTCCAGCAGCGGAACATCGAACTTGGCGTCATGGGTGAGCACGCAGAGCACGGTGCGCGCGTCGACTGTCGTCGACGCGAGGTAGCGGTGCGGCCAGTCGACGACGATCTCGTCGGCGTCGGGAAAGCGGGCCGCCGTGGCGAAGACGGGGCGGGCGTCGCACACGGTGACGTGGTAGCCGAGGAATGCGCCGGCCCTGACCAGGGCGGCGGCGAAGTCGATGGCCCCGAAGACGATCATCCTGGGCGGCGGGACGCTCGATTCGACGAGCAGAGTGAGGGGGCGGCCGCAGCGTGAGCCCTCGGCGCCGATGGTCACGGGGCCGGTGCGGCCCGCGTCCAGCATGGCGCGGGCCTCGGCCGCGGCGGTGCGGTCCAGCTCGGGGTGTCCGCCGAGCCCGCCCTCGTACGAACCGTCGGGGTGGACGAGTTGGGGGCGGCCGAGGAGTTCGGCGGGGCCGTCGGTGATCCGTACCACCGCCGCCGCCCGCCCTGCCGCCGCGGCGGCGAGCGCGGCGGCGAACACCGGGCGTGCGGGATCGTCCGCGCGGACCGGTGTCACCAGGATGTCGATGATGCCGCCGCAGGTCAGACCGACCGCGAAGGCGTCCTCGTCGCTGTAGCCGAACTGCTCCCGTACGGTGATGCCGTCATCGAGGGCCTGTTGGCACAGCTCGTACACCGCACCCTCCACACACCCGCCGGACACCGAACCGATCGCGTTGCCGTCGCGGTCGACGGCGAGGGCGGCTCCCGGCTGCCGGGGTGCGCTCCCGCCGACCGCCACGACCGTGGCGACGGCGAACTCGCGTCCCTGCCCGACCCACCGGTGAAGCTCTTCGGCGATGTCCAGCATGGCGTGTCTCCTTAAGCGAGGTGTGGAGGGGCGGGGGTCAGTTGACGCCCAGCCAGTTCTCGATCGGGTGCAGGGCGAAGTAGATGACGAAGATCACCGTGAGCCCCCACATGAAGCCGCCGATCTCCCGGGCCCTGCCCTGGGCCGCCTTGATGGCCACGTAGGAGATGACACCCGCTGCGACACCGGTGGTGATGGTGTAGGTGAAGGGCATCAGGACCACGGTCAGGAAGACCGGGATCGCGACGGCGCGATCGCTCCAGTCCACATGACGGGCGTTCTGCATCATCATCGCTCCGATGACGACCAGGGCGGCGGAAGCCACCTCGGCGGGCACGATCGCGGTGAGCGGGGTGAAGAAAAGACAGGCCGCGAAGAAGAGTCCGGTGACGACGGAGGCGAGGCCGGTTCGGGCGCCTTCGCCGACGCCGGTCGCCGACTCGACGAACACGGTCTGACCGGAGCCTCCGGCGACGCCGCCGATCGCACCGCCTGCGCCGTCGATGAACAGCGCCTTGGACAGGCCGGGCATCCGGCCCTTGTCGTCGGCGAGCCCGGCCTCCGTCCCGACGCCGATGATGGTGGCCATCGCGTCGAAGAAGCCGGCGAGCACGAGAGTGAAGACGATGAAGCCGACGGTCATCGCGCCGACGTCGCCCCAGCCGCCGAAATCGACGTTCCCGAAGAGCGAGAAGTCCGGCGAGGAGACCGCGCTGCCCTTGAGCTCCGGCGCACCGCTGTACCAGGCCTTGGGGTCGATGTCGCCGACGGTGTTGATGACCATGGCGATCAGGGTGCCGACGACGATGCCGATGAGGATCGCACCGGGGATGTTGCGCGCCTGCAGCATGAAGATCAGCAGCAGCGTCACGCAGAAGATCAGCACCGGCCAGCCGGCCAGTTCACCGGTCAGGCCGAGAGAGACGGGACCGCCGCCGGGAGCCGGGTTCTCGTGCACGAATCCGGCCTTGACGAGGCCGATCAGGGCGATGAACAGGCCGATGCCCATCGTGATGCCGTGCTTCAGCGCGAGCGGGATCGCATTCATGATCAGCTCACGCAGACCGGTGACCACCAGGAGGCAGATCACCAGGCCGTACATCACGCACATGCCCATGGCCTGCGGCCAGGTCATTTCGGGGGCGACCTGCGACGAGAGGACGCCGGAGACACTGAGCCCGGCCGCGAGCGCGAGGGGCACCTTGCCGACGAAGCCCATCAGCAGGGTGGTCGCGGCCGCGGCGAGCGCGGTGGCGGTGATCAGTCCCGGCCGGCTGAGCAGATGTCCTTCGACGTCCTTGCCGCCGAGGATGAGCGGGTTGAGCAGGAGGATGTACGCCATGGCCATGAAGGTCGTGACGCCGCCGCGCACTTCGCGCGCAACCGTGGATCCACGCTCGGATATGTGAAAGTACCGGTCGAGCCAGGATCTGCCGGCGGGGATGCGCGAGCCGGGGCCCGCCTCCTCCGCGGTGGTCCTGGGCTCCACTGACTGCTGGGTCATGATGCCTGACTCCCAAGGTTCACAGGGGCACCCGCGATGGAGACTCGTGATGCGGGATTTGGGATGACTGCTTGGCTGCACGACCCGGGGGACGGCCCGAGGCGAACTGTTCATGCAGAGTGGATGTGCGGGTACTGCGGGTGTTTCCGGCCGAGCGGTACCGCGGCTGCGGTACCGCTCGGCAGGGCCGCGGACCGCGAGCGGTGCGGTACACGAGGTCTCCGGGTGGTGCGGGCGGTGGACGTGTGACGTTCCTGGGAGGCACACACCGCCCGGAGAGTCCGGTGGGAGCTGTCGGTCAGGTGCCGGTGAGGTGCTCGGGGCGCACCGGCGTCCTGTTCAGCTCCAGACCCGTGGCGTTCCGGATCGCCGCGAGGACGGCCGGGGTCGACGACAGGGTCGGGGCCTCGCCGATGCCACGGAGCCCGTACGGGGCGTGGTCGTCGGCGAGTTCGAGCACATCGACGGGGATGGTCGGCGTGTCGAGGATGGTGGGGATCAGGTAGTCCGTGAAGGACGGGTTGCGCACCTTCGCGGTCTTCGGGTCGACGATGATCTCCTCCATGACGGCGACACCCAGTCCCTGGGTGGTGCCGCCCTGGATCTGTCCTTCGACGGACAGCGGGTTGAGGGCCTTGCCGACGTCCTGGGCGCAGGCCAGTTCGATGACCTTGACCAGGCCGAGTTCGGTGTCGACCTCGACGACCGCGCGGTGCGCGGCGAAGGAGTACTGGACGTGACCGTTGCCCTGGCCGGTGCGCAGGTCGAACGCCTCGGTGGGCCGGTGGCGCCACTCCAGCTCGATGTCGACCGCCTCGTCCTCCAGTACGTCGGCCAGATCGGCCAGCACCTCGCCGCCGTCGGTGACGACCTTGCCGTCCTCGAGGAGCAGCTCGGCGGTGGCCCAGGCGGGGTGGTACGTGCCGAACTTGCGGCGGCCGATCTCCAGGACCTTCTCGCGGACGGCCTCGCAGGAGTGCTTCACCGCGCCACCGGTGACGTATGTCTGCCGGGAGGCCGAGGTGGATCCGGCCGAGCCGACCTGGGTGTCGGCCGGGTGGATGGTGACCCGGGCGACGCCGAGCTCGGTGCGGGCGATCTGGGCGTGGACGGTGACGCCGCCCTGCCCGACTTCCGCCATCGCGGTGTGCACGGTGACGACCGGTTCGCCGCCGACGATCTCCATGCGGACCCGGGCGGTCGAGTAGTCGTCGAAGCCCTCGGAGAAGCCGACGTTCTTGATGCCGACCGCGTAGCCGATGCCGCGTACGACGCCTTCGCCGTGGGTGGTGTTGGACAGGCCTCCGGGCAGTGCCCGTACGTCGGCCTGCTCGCCGGCGACCTCCCACTGGCGCTCGGGCGGCAGCGGCCGGGCCTTGACCCGGCGCAGCAGCTCGGCGACGGGGGCCGGTGAGTCGACGACCTGTCCTGTCGGCAGGAGGGTGCCCTGCTCCATGGCGTTGAGCTGCCTGAACTCGACGGGATCCATGCCCAGTTCGGCGGCGAGCTTGTCCATCTGCGCCTCGTAGGCGAAGCACGCCTGGACCGCGCCGAAGCCGCGCATGGCGCCGCACGGCGGGTTGTTGGTGTAGAGCGCGATCGCCTCGATGTCGACGTCGTCGATGACGTACGGGCCGACGGAGAGCGAGGAGGCGTTGCCGACGACGGCCGGGGAGGCGGAGGCGTAGGCGCCGCCGTCCAGCACGATGCGGCACTTCATGTGGGTGAGTTTGCCGTCGCGGGTCGCACCGTGCTCGTACCAGAGCTTCGCGGGGTGGCGGTGAACGTGCCCGAAGAAGGACTCGAACCGGTTGTAGACGATCTTGACCGGCTTGCCGGTACGGAGCGCCAGCAGGCAGGCGTGGATCTGCATCGACAGGTCCTCGCGGCCGCCGAAGGCGCCGCCGACGCCGGAGAGCGTCATGCGGACCTTGTCCTCGGGCAGGCCGAGGACGGGGGCGATCTGGCGGAGATCGGAGTGCAGCCACTGCGTGGCGACGTACAGATCGACACCGCCGTCCTCGGCGGGGACCGCCAGGCCGGACTCGGGGCCGAGGAAGGCCTGGTCCTGCATGCCGAAGACGTACTCGCCGCTGACGATCACATCGGCACGGGCCGCGGCGGCGTCCGCGTCACCGCGGACGATCGGCTGGCGGTGCACGATGTTCGGGTGCGGGACGTGCCCGGAGTGGTGGTCGCTCCGGCCCTCGTGGACGAGGATCGCGTCGGGTGCGGTGGCGGAGGCCTCGTCGGTGATGACGGGCAGCTCGCGGTAGTCGATCCTGATCTTCGCGGCGGCACGGCGGGCCGTCTCCGGGTGGTCGGCGGCGACGAGCGCCACGGGTTCGCCGTGGTGGCGGACCTTGCCGTGGGCGAGAACGGGGGTGTCCTGGATCTCCAGGCCGTAGTTCTTCACCGAGGTCGGCAGGTCGTCGTAGGTGAGCACGGCATGGACGCCGGGGGTGGCGAGCGCCTCGGAGGTGTCGATCGACACGATCTCGGCGTGCGCGACCGTGGAGCGCAGCGTGTGACCCCAGAGCATGTCCTCGTGCCACATGTCGGAGGAGTACGCGAACTCGCCGGTGACCTTCAGGATGCCGTCGGGGCGGAGCGTGGACTCGCCGATGCCGCCCCTGGTGCGGGTGCCCTGGTGGATGTTGGTGGGGGAGCCGGTAACGCCCATCGTCAGACCGTTTCTTCCGCGCGGGCGGCCGCGAGGCGGACCGCGTCGAGGATCTTCTCGTAGCCGGTGCAGCGGCAGAGGTTGCCGGAGAGCGCCTCGCGGATGTCCGCGTCGGACGGCTCCGGGTTGCGCTCCAGCAGCTCATCGGCGGCGACCAGCAGACCGGGGGTGCAGAAGCCGCACTGGACGGCGCCCGCGTCGATGAACGCCTGCTGGATCGGGGAGAGTTCACCGGCGTCCCGGGGCTGCTCACCGGTCGGTCGGGCCTCCCACCGGCGGGCCTGGTCGAGCGTGGTCCCGCAGGCGCCGGAGGCACAGCCACTGCCGGGGTGCGCCTCGGAACGGTGGGCGGCGAAGTCGGCGAGGCCCTCCACGGTGACGACCTCGCGGCCCTCCACCTGACCTGCGGCGACCAGACAGGAACAGACCGGGACGCCGTCCAGGCGGACCGTGCAGGAGCCGCATTCGCCCTGCTCGCAGGCGTTCTTGGAGCCGGGCAGGCCCATCCGCTCGCGCAGCACGTAGAGGAGGGACTCGCCCTCCCAGACGTCGTCGGCCTCCTGCTGACGACCGTTGACCGTGAAATTGACGCGCATGATCAGGCAGCTCCTTCGGTGCTGCGGCCGTTGCCGCGGTACGACTCCCAGGTCCAGCCGAGGGTGCGGCGGGCCATGATCCCCACCGCGTGCCTGCGGTAGCTCGCGGTGCCGCGCACATCGTCGATCGGGTTGCAGGCGCCGGCGGCGAGCGTGGCGAACTGCGCGGCGATGGACGGTGTGATGATCGTGCGGCTGTCCCAGAACCCGCCCTCCTCGAGCGCGGCGTTCAGAAATTCCTCGGCCTCCTTCGCCCGGACGGGTGTCGGGGCGGCGGAGCCGATGCCGGTACGGACCGTGCGGGTCTCCGGGTGCAGGGCCAGGCCGAAGGCGCACACGGCGATGACCATCGCGTTGCGGGTGCCGACCTTGGAGTACTGCTGCGGCCCGTCGGCCTTCTTGATGTGCACGGCCCGGATCAGCTCGTCCGGTTCGAGGGCGTTGCGCTTGACGCCGGTGTAGAAGGCGTCGATCGGGATCATCCGGGTTCCGCGTACGGACTCGGCCTCGACCTCGGCGCCGGCGGCGAGCAGGGCCGGGTGGGCGTCCCCGGCGGGCGACGCGGTACCCAGGTTGCCGCCGACGCCGCCGCGGTTGCGGATCTGCGGGGATGCGACGGTGTGCGAGGCGAGCGCCAGACCGGGCAGCTCGGCCCGCAGGTGCTCCATGATGTGGCTGTACGGCACGGAGGCGCCGAGCCGCACGTTCTCCTGGCCCACCTCCCACTCGGACAGCTCACCGATGCGGTTCAGGTCCAGGAGGTACTCGGGCCGCCGGTGGTCGAAGTTGATCTCGACCATCACATCGGTGCCGCCTGCAATGGGCACAGCCGTCGGATGCTCGGCCTTGGCGGCGAGCGCCTCCTCCCAGCTGGCGGGGCGAAGGAAGTCCATGAGTGGCTCTCTTCTTCTCATTCGGGTCGTTCGCTGGGGCTGGGGACGGCCGGCCCTCGATTGGCTTGTTCATGTGCTGTTAACGCGGTGTGTGGCCCAGTACACAACCGGGACTCCACACGGTGCAGTCACCGAAACCATGAAGGAGTTGGCTGGTCGCCGTCCTCGTCTTGTAGATTCGAACGAATGGCGGGGATCAGTAACCTCACCGCAATACCCAGTTTTCACCCGCACCAACGAAAGAGATCGGCGGCAACGAGATGCGGCTGCGCGCACTGCTGGAAACCGATGCGCTGGGCCTGCGGCTGCTCGGTGGCGAGGACGAGCTCGACCGGTCCGTCCGCGGCGTCATGACCACCGACCTGCGGGACCCGAGCCGCTACCTGGCCGGCGGTGAGCTGGTCCTGACGGGCCTGGCGTGGCGCCGGGACGCGGCGGACTCGGAGCCGTTCGTGCGGATCCTGGCCGGCGCCGGGGTCGCCGGACTCGCGGCCGGCGAGGCGGAGCTCGGCAACATCCCCGACGATCTGATCGAGGCGTGCGCACGGCACCGGCTGCCCCTCTTCGCCGTCCATGAGACCGTCGCGTTCGCAACGATCACCGAGCATGTGGTGCGCCAGGTGTCCGGCGAGCGGGCGGGCGACCTGGCGGCGGTCGTGGACCGGCACCGCAGGCTGATGACCTCGGGTCCGGCCGGTGGCGGCCCGGAGGTGGTCCTCGATCTGCTCGGCTCGGACCTTGACCTGCATGCCTGGGTGCTCTCCCCCACCGGTCGGCAGATCGCGGGCGCCGGTGCGCCGCTGCCCGGCCCGGTCGGCGCGGTGCTGGCCGGCCGGCATCTGGCCGCCACCCGCACCGGCCGCCGGGGTCCGCACCGGGCCACGGTCGACGGCACCACCTATTCGCTGTTCCCGATCCGGAACACCGGCAGGGGAGCCGCCCCCGCGTCCCGCGATGTCCGCGAGTCGGTCCTCTCCGACTGGCTGCTCGCGGTGGAGGCCGACGCGAGCGACTGGCCGGCTGCCCGGCTGGATCTGCTCCAGGGCGTCACCCAGCTGATCGCGGTCGAACGGGACCGGCGCGACGCGGCCCGCACGGTACGCCGCAGGCTCGCCCAGGAGGTCCTGGAGCTGGTCCAGACGGGTGCCGCGCCCACCGAGATCGCGGCCAGGCTGCGGGTCGCCGCCCCGGTCCTGCTGCCCGGTCTCGGCACCGCCCCGCACTGGCAGGTCGTCGTCGCCCGGGTCGACTGGGACGTGGAGGGCACGCCGGGCTCCACGGGCGGCGCGGGCACAGCCGGCATCGCGGGCGGCCCCGCCGCCCAGGCGCTGCTGGAGGAGATCCTGGTCGACCCGGCGGTCACCGGCCCCGACTCCGCCGACCGGATCGCGGTCGCGCACACGGGCGACGAGGCGATCGCCCTCGTACCGCTGCCCGCCGTCGCCGCACCGGTGCCGGAGCTCGCGGACGCCGAGACCCCGGACGCCGGGGATGCCGGGGCCGGCGTCAAGGGCGACCCGGCGCTGCACGCCGACGCGCTGCTCGCCGCCGTCCGCGAACCGCTCTCCGCAGGCCTCGCCGACGACGGCCGTCTGACACTGGGTGTCAGCGCCGCCGTGCACTCCCCCGAGGGGCTGCGGGGCGCCCTGGAGGAGGCCAGGCACGCCCGCCGGGTGGCGGCGGCCCGTCCGGGCCGGGTCTGCGCGGCCGGCCACCACGAGCTGGCCTCGCACGTCCTGCTGCTGCCGTTCGTCCCGGACGATGTGCGCCGTGCGTTCACCGCACGGCTGCTCGACCCGCTGCGCGACTACGACCGGCGCCACCGGGCCGAACTGATCCCGACCCTGGAAGCGTTCCTGGACTGCGACGGTTCCTGGACCCGCTGCGCGGCCCGGCTGCATCTGCACGTCAACACCTTGCGCTACCGGGTCGGGCGAATCGAGCAGTTGACGGGGCGTGACCTTTCGCGCCTCGAGGACAAGCTCGATTTCTTCCTCGCCCTGCGTATGAGCTGACTCCACGCGTCTACCACAGCCCTCCCCACGACCGGCCGATTGTGAATTCATTCACCTGACCCCTTGGCCCGGCGTGCCATTCCGTGCTGAGATGCCGCCAGACTCAGTGCCTGTCTTCGAACCAGGGTCGGGCCCCGGCTCGAGGACAGGCCCTCAACAGCTCAATGGCGCGCTCGGGGAGGGCAATGTGGCGCATACCGCCATGTCTGGTTCCGGAACGACAGCAGATGACGATCCGCCGCTCCAGACAGCGGTATGGCGGCTGCGGTCACGCGCCTGCTGGGTGGACGCCGCCGCTCTGCTCGAACGCGACGCCACGACCGATCCGGCCGCGGCACTCCAGCGGACGGCTCTGCTGACCGAACGCTGTCTGTACACCGGCGACGGCTGGACCGACGCCGAGGACGCCCTGCGCACCGCCGAGGCCCTCGCCCACGACGACGCCGAGCGCGGCGCCGCCGCCTGCGAACGCGGCCATCTGGCATACGCGTCGACCCTTCTCGGGGTACGGGACCGGGCCGACGAGGCCCGGGTCGCGCTGAGCCGGTCCGCCGCTCTCCTCTCCCCCGCGGCCCCCGGCCGCCCGCTGCTCGACTTCCGCCGCGGCCTGATCGCGCAGAACATCGCCGACTCGCCGCAGGCCGCACGTGCCGCGTACCGCAGAGCGCACGCCGGCGCGACGGCCCAGGGCGACGAGCTGCTGCTCTCCTCGACCTGGCGCCACCTGGCGCTGCTGGCGCTGCGCGAGGGCGAACTGGCCGAGGCCCGGCACGGGTTCGCCGAGTCCCTGCGGATAAGGGAGGAGCTGGGCTATCTGGTCGGCACGGCCCCGGCGCTCATCGCTCTGGCGGACACCGAGCCGGAACCGGAGGCGGCGGCGCGGCTGCGCGCCGAGGCGGGGCGTCTCTTCCGCCTCCTGGGCGGCGTACCGACCTGGCTGGCCCCGCACCTGGAGCCACCGGCCCCCGGAACGGCCGAGGCCAACTGACGGCCGGGGGAAGGCCGTGAGCACGGTGCCGCCGCAAAGGACCGTCAGGTACGGTCCTCGACCGGATCACCGGGCTGCCATCCCGCGTCCCTCCACTCGGGGGTCGGTGTCGGACGTGGCGGCGCGGGCGGCGGGTTCGTGCCACGGTTCGGGTTCTGCGGCACCGCGGCGGCGGGTTTTGCGTCCTGCCCGCTGCTGTCGCGTCTGGGCGGTGCCACCGGGGACTTCGGCGGTGCGGGCCGCTTCGTCGGCGGCGCGGAGAACGCGACCGGAGCGGAAGCCGAAGGTGCGGTGTGCGTCGGCGAAGCCCCGGCGGGCACAGAAGGTGTGCGGTCGGGCCTCGGACTCGCCGACGGCGTCGTGGCCGTCGGAGTCCCGGAAGGGTTCCTGGTGGACGTCCCGGACTCGGAGTCGTGCGAACAGCCCGCCGCTGCCGGCGCCAGTCCCAGCACCGCCACCACCAGCCCGGACACCGCCCACAGCCCCCGGTTCCGTACCATCCCGCCCCCTCAAGAACGATCATGCGATGAGAGGCACAGGGTAGCCACAGCGACCTCTGGAGGTGGCGGCAGCCCCGACCGTGGTGTCAGCGGTCCGCGCCCGCGAAGTGTTCGCGTACGAGCGACTGCACGACGGCGAGATCCTGGGCGATCAGCGCGTCGAGCAGCGCGGTGTGCTCCGCGGCGTCGGCGAGCAGATCGGCGCGGCGCGTGGCCGGGTTGTTCTCCAGGGGCCACTGGGAGCGCCGGTGCAGATCGTCGGCAACCATCACGAGCTGCTGGTTGCCGGAGAGCGTGAGGACCGCACGGTGGAAGGCGCGATCGGACTCGGCGTAGCTCGCCCGGTCCCCGACCGCGGCGGCCGCGACGGTGGCCTCTGCCAGCGGGCGCAGGGCGGCCCAGCGTGCCTGCTCCACGGTGCGGGCCAGCCGCAGCATGACGGGCACCTCGATCAGGGCGCGCACCTCGGCCAGCTCGGCGAGCTCCTGCGGGCCACGCTCGGCAACCCGGAAGCCGCGGTTCGGCACGACCTCGACGGCGCCCTCGATGGCCAGCTGCTGCATCGCCTCACGGACCGGCGTCGCCGACACGCCGAAGCGGGCGCCGAGCACGGGGGCGGAGTAGACCTGCCCGGGCAGCAGCTCGCCGTCGACGAGAGCGGCGCGCAGGGCGTCCAGGATCTGGCCGCGCACGGAGTGCCGTTGCACCACGACGCGGGGCGCGGGCGGCTCGCTGTGGGTGTGCTCGCCACGCACCGGCTCGGCACCGGCCGGCTCGGCACATGGCTGATTGCCGAGCGTCTGTTCCGGCATCCGGACGGGCGGTACCGACGGCGGCGCGGACGCGGACGCGGCCGACGTGTACGGCGCCCGCGCCTGCTCACACGCTCTGCCCTGCTCCACTCGGACCTCCTCGGCCGGCCGTGGGCCGGCTCGCGTGCACCATGCCCGTTGTGCACCATAAGCGGACGAGGCCGCAGTTCAAACACCGATCAGTTCGGGTAAGGTAAGGCTTACCTGCAAACGATCGCGATTCGGTGGTCCCTGCATGACCCTCCCCACCCTGCTCCCCGGCACCACGCTGTCCGCCGTGACGGACGCGTACGCCCGCCTCGCCGAGGTCTTCCCCGGGCTGCGTGCCGAGGTCCTCGGGGACGGCGGGACGACCCCTTCCGGCGCCGGCTGGGTGGGTGCGGACGAGCTCGCGGCCGGCGGCGCGGCCCTGGACACGTTTCTCGCCTGGGACGACGCGCAGGTGCTGCGGGACTACGGACAACAGGCCCGCCCCGACGTGGTCGCCAGCTTCGGACTGCACCGCTACGCCTGGCCCGCCTGCCTGTTGGTGACCGTGCCGTGGTTCCTGCACCGCAGGGTGCCGCGGATCCCCGTCGAGGACGTCGCGTTCCAGCGGGCCCTGGGTCATCTGACCGTACGCGTGAGGGAGTTCGCGTGCTTGCCGGACGACCCGGCGGCCGCACTTCCGGGCGCCCGGGTGGTGGCGGACGAGGCCGCCCTGCGGGCCGAGGTACTTGCGGCGGTGGCCGAACACCTCGGCCCGGTGCTCGACGGCTTCGGGCCCCGGATGCGCCGTGGCAGGAGGGCGCTGTGGGGCATGGCGACGGACGAGATCGTCGAAGGCCTCTGGTACATCGCCCATCTGCTCGGTGAGGAGCGACGGGCCATGGCCGAGCTGGAGGCGCTCCTGCCCGGCGCCACGAAGCCGTACGTCGGCACGGCGGGCTTCCGTGAGCTCACCGGACCGAACGGTGAGTCGCTGCCGACGCGCGACCGCGCCAGCTGCTGCCTCTTCTACACGCTGCGGCCCGAGGACACCTGCGTCACCTGTCCGCGCACGTGCGACACCGACCGGGTACGGAAACTGACGCCCGCCCCCTGACTCGCACCGTCGCACGGGCGGCGCAATTCGAACTCAACTCGCTTGCTACGTAAGGCAGTTCGACAAGAGTGCGCCTATCCGTATGCCTCGCCGCCCCAATGGCGTTCTCTTGCCCCGGAACTGCCTGGGTCCGTTGGGAATTCCGCCACTATGGCGCCCGAAACCCCTAACGCGACGCAAGGGACCGCGCATGAGACTGACCGACATATCGCTGAACTGGCTCCTGCCGAGCGCTGTGCTGCTCGTGGGGGTCACGGCGGCGGTGGCGATGGTCGCGCGCGGGAAGCGCGCCGTCGACTCGTCCGCGGCCGACGACAGCTGGGAACGCAGCGAGGAACGCCGCAGGCGCAAGGAGGCGCTCTACGCCACCGCCTCGTACGTGCTGCTGTTCTGCTGCGCGGCGGTCGCCGCCGCGCTCTCCTTTCATGGGCTGGTCGGCTTCGGCCGTCAGAACCTCGGTCTCGCCGACGGCTGGGAGTACCTCGTCCCGTTCGGCCTCGACGGGGCCGCGATGTTCTGTTCCGTGCTCGCGGTGCGCGAGGCCAGTCACGGTGACGCGGCGCTCGGCTCGCGTCTGCTGGTGTGGACCTTCGCCGGAGCGGCAGCCTGGTTCAACTGGGTGCACGCGCCGCGCGGCATCGACCACGCGGGCGCCCCTCAGTTCTTCGCGGGGATGTCGCTGTCGGCGGCGGTGCTCTTCGACCGGGCGCTGAAGCAGACCCGCCGTGCGGCACTGCGCGAACAGGGACTGGTGCCCCGCCCGTTGCCGCAGATCCGGATCGTGCGATGGCTCCGCGCACCCCGGGAGACCTTCGGCGCCTGGTCGTTGATGCTCCTCGAAGGCGTAAGGACGCTGGACGAGGCGGTCGACGAGGTGCGCGAGGACCGGCGGGAGAAGGAGCAGAACCGTCTCCGCAGGAAGGACCAGGAGAAGCTGGACCGGGCGCACATCAAGGCGTTGAACCGGCAGAACCGCGCCTGGAGCCGGGTGGCCCCGGGAGGCACCCAGGTCGACGTCCAGTCCATCGCCCCGGCCACGGGCTCACAGTCCGCCGGGGAGCCCGCCACAGCGGAGCCGGGACAGCTGCCTCTGCGCCCCCGACCATCCCTGCAAGCCGTGAACGGCACGAGCTCGAAGGCCACCTCGGACCGGAGCACGAGCGACCCGAGGACCGTCGATCTCACGGCCGAGGACGACACCCAGACCCTGCCACGGCTCGACTCGCTGGAGCAGAAACTCAAGGATCTGGAGCAGCAGTTCGGCTGAGTGCCACGGGTGGTTGTCCGGGAGGACGTCCGCGCAACCACCCGTTCGGGCAAGGCAGCGAGGGGCCCCTCAGGTGCGCCCTTCACCTTCCAGCTCGAACCAGACCACCTTTCCCAGCGCGTGCGCCGTCACCCCCCATGCGTCCGCGAGTGCGTGCACCAGGACCAATCCCCTGCCGTGCGTACCGTCGTCGGCGTTCGGTACGTACGACATGGGAAGTCGGGTGACGAAGTCCCGGACCTCGACGCGTAACGTCGCCGGCGTCACGTTCACAGTGACGACCGCTCCGTGATCCGTGTGGACCAGCGCGTTGGTCACCAGTTCACTGAGCAGGAGTTCCGCCACTTCGGCGGATTCCTCCCGCCATCGATATCGCAGGAACTCCCGTAACGCACACCGCACTTCGGCAACGGCCGACAGGTCGGTGCGAGCCAGTCTGCGGCGCAGCTGAACATCGTGCTGACGCTCCATCGTCTCCCCCGCGTGCACAGTCGATCGCCCCCTTCTCGTCGAACTTCCTCTCGGGATGCATGCCCCGCACAGGGGCTGTCACGCTTGTCGACTCATCAATATGTGCACAGAGGGCGGGCGCACCCCGGATTCGCGGACGCTCGGCCGTTACATTCGCGGCGGTCCTGTTAACTTCCAAAAAATTCACACGTGTTGGCGTTGACGTGACCATGTCTACGCGCGTCATCATGGTGGACATGCGAATCCCCCCACGGATCACCATGCTCGGTGGCGTCGCCGCTCTCCTGTCCGTCCTCTTCGTCGGCGGCCCGGTCACGGCGTCCGCCACCGCCGCGGCCACGTCGGTCGGCAGCATCTGCTACTCCGGCCTGCCGTCCCAGGCGCACGACACCCTCGATCTGATCGAGGCGGGCGGCCCCTTCCCGTACTCGCAGGACGGGGTCGTCTTCCAGAACCGTGAAGGCGTGCTGCCCAGCCGGAGCACCGGCTATTACCACGAGTACACGGTCATCACCCCGGGCTCCCCGACCCGCGGCGCGCGGCGGATCGTGACGGGCGAGGCGTCCCAGGAGGACTACTACACCGCCGACCACTACGCGACGTTCGATCTCGTCGACTACGGCTGCTGAGTCCCGGCGGCCCGCACACGTAAGTCCGCTCCACCCCTCCGGTCCGATCCGCGCCGTAGCCCCCCACCTGCGGCGCGGATCCCCGGATCACCGAGGAGTTACCCTGCGCCCATGACCGTGACCTATGTGATCGAGGGCTCCGAAGTCACCGGCCTGGAGCGGTTCTGGCAGGTGATCGGCGAGGCGGTGAACGGGCCCGGCGGCTACTTCGGCCGCAACCTCGACGCCTTCGCGGACTGTCTGAGCGGCGGCATGGGAACGCCGGACGATGGTGACTTCGTCATCGACTGGCGCGATCACGCGCTCTCCGCCCGGGCCCTGGGCCACGAGGAGACCGCACGCCGGCTGCGACAGCAGATCGGCCACGCACATCCCACCAACAGGCCTGCTCTTCGGCGGGCCCTCGACGAGGCGCTGGCCGGCCGCGGTCCCACCCTCTTCGACCAGCTGGTGCAGATCGTCGAGGAACGGACCACGCCAGGCACGCTGCGGCTCAACTGACCGCCGCGGGAGCCCCTGTGGTGACGTTCATGCAGCCGTGCTCGCCTGCGCCCCCTTCCCGGCTCGGCTGCCCGCGCCGCCGGGTTGGGACCGGCCCTTGTCCGACCCATGGCCCGTGGCGGATGGGCCGGCGCGGAGCGAACCCGTAGCGCCCTCGGGTCAATGCGCCGCTCGCCCCGCCGCTCGACACGTACAGACGCTCGACACGTACAAGGGTTCCGGCAGCCGATCCAGCCCGTATCCGGACCAGCACCTGAACGGCTCCGACCGGCTGTGGCGCTTCCACGCGCCGGGTGTCACCCGGTGGTAGACCTGCCTGTGGTGGGCACCGGAGCTCGGTCCCTCCGGTGCCCACCGCGGTAGGCCGTCGCCCGTCGGGGGTGCCCCTCGCGTCACCGGGGAAGTGGTGCCATGAACGCCCCGCGACCGCCGATCCCGAGGAGCCGTGATGCACGACGACCGCACGCTGGTGGAGGGCCGCCTGGAGCGCGCCCTCCAGCAATTCATCCGCCCCGCCCAGTACGCGGAACGGTCCCCGCTCACCCTCACCGTGTGGCACGCTCCGGGCGAACCGGTGCCGGTGACGGAGGCGCTGAAGGGGACGTACGAGCCGTTCGGGACCGGTACGGAGTGGGGCAGGCCCTGGTCGACCAGCTGGTTCCGGCTGGAGGGCACGGTGCCCGAGGCGTGGGCTGGGCGCCACGTCGAGGTGGTCGTCGACCCCGGTTTCTCCGGTCAGGGGCCGGGCTTCCAGGCGGAGGGGATGCTCTACGACACGGAGGGCGTACCGCTCAAGGGCATCCACCCCCGCAATCGCCATCTGACGGTCGCGACCGCGGCGTCGGGCGGTGAGCCGGTCTCCTTGCTGCTCGAGGCGGCGGCCAACCCGGCCGTGCTGGAGCACGGCTTCGCGCCGACCCCGCTCGGGGACGTCCTCACGGCGGGCGACCAGCCCCTGTACCGGTTCGCGTCCGCGGATCTCGCCGTACTGGACGAGGAGGTCTGGCATCTCGTCCTGGACACCGAGGTGCTGTCGGAACTGATGCACGAACTGCCCGCCGACCGGTCGCGCCGGCACGAGATCCTGCGGGCGCTGGAGCGGATGCTCGACGCACTGGATCTGCATGATGTGGCGGGCACGGCGTCCGGGGCCCGGGCCGAGCTCGCCGAGGCACTCGCCCGCCCGGCGTCTGCGAGCACGCACCGGATCTCGGCCGCCGGCCATGCACACATCGACTCGGCGTGGCTGTGGCCGCTGCGCGAGACGGTACGGAAGGCCTCGCGCACGTTCGCCAATGTCACCGCGCTCGCCCAGGACTATCCGGAGCTGGTCTTCGCCTGCTCGCAGGCCCAGCAGTACGCCTGGGTGCGTGACCATCAGCCGCACATCTGGGAGCGGATCAAGCGCGCGGTGGCAAACGGACAGTGGGCGCCGGTCGGTTCGATGTGGGTGGAGTCCGATGCCAATATGCCGGGCGGTGAGGCGCTGGCGCGGCAGATCGTGCACGGAAAGCGATTCTTCGAGCAGGAGCTGGGGGTGGAGACGGAGGAGATCTGGCTGCCGGACTCCTTCGGCTACACGGCGGCATTCCCCCAACTCGCCGAACTGGCAGGGGTGAAGTGGTTCCTGACGCAGAAGCTGTCCTGGAACCAGACCAACAGGATGCCGCACCACACCTTCTGGTGGGAGGGCATCGACGGGACCAGGGTCTTCACCCATTTCCCGCCGGTGGACACGTACAACGCACAATTCCATGCCCGTGAACTCGCCCACGCGGAGAAGAATTTCGCCGACAAGGGGCGGGCGACCCGCTCGCTGGTGCCGTTCGGCTGGGGAGACGGCGGCGGCGGTCCGACCCGCGAGATGCTGGAGAAGGCGCGCCGGCTCCGCGATCTGGAGGGTTCTCCGCGCGTCACGATCGAGAAGCCGTCGGCGTTCTTCGCGGCTGCGGAGGAGGAGTACGCCGAGCAGGCCCCGGTCTGGTCCGGGGAGCTGTATCTGGAGCTGCACCGGGCGACGTACACCACCCAGGCCAAGACCAAGCAGGGCAACCGCCGCAGTGAACACCTGCTGCGGGAGACCGAGTTGTGGGCGACGACGGCAGCGCTTCGAGCGCCCGGGTATGCCTATCCGTACGAGACGCTGGACCGGGTGTGGAAGACGGTCCTGTTGCATCAGTTCCATGACATCCTGCCCGGCTCATCGATCGCCTGGGTGCACCGCGAGGCCCGCGACACCTACGAACAGGTGCGGGCTGAGCTGGCCGACCTGGTCGCCGACGCGGTGACCGCGCTCGGCGCCGCGGAAGGGCTGGTGGCGCTCAACTCCTCCCCGTACGACCGCCGTCAGGTGCTGGAGCTGGACGCGGAGGCGAGCGCCGTGCTGCCGTCCGGCGCCCATGTCCAGCAGTTGGCCGACTGGCGCACGGCGGTGCTCGCCGAGGCGCCGGGGCTGGGCGCAGGACTGCTCGACGGGTCGGCGGTGCCCGAACGCGAGGTCACGGCGGGCCGCACGGCGGACGGCGGATTCGTCCTCGACAACGGGCTGCTGCGCTTCACCGTCGACCGCGACGGGCTGATCGCCTCCGTCCGTGACCTCGGTGCACGGCGTGAGGTCCTCGCCCCCGGTCACCGGGCCAACCTCCTTCAGCTTCACCCGGACCACCCCAACCACTGGGACGCCTGGGACATCGACCGGCACTACCGACGGTCCCGCACCGATCTGATCGATGCCGACTCGGTCGAGCTGATCGAGGAGGGACCGCTGCGAGCAGCCGTGCGCGTGGTGCGCTCGTTCGGAACGTCGCGAATCGTGCAGGAGATCCGGCTGGCGGCGGAAAGCAGACAGATCGACATCGACACCGAGGTGGACTGGAAGGAGTCCGAGAAAGTCCTCAAGGCCGCGTTCCCTCTCGACGTGCATGCCGAACGGTCCACGTCCGAGATCCAGTTCGGGCACGTCCACCGCGCAACGCACGACAACACCGGCTGGGACGCGGCGCGTTTCGAGATCTGTGCGCACCGCTGGCTGCGGGTCGCCGAGCCGGGATACGGGATCGCGGTGCTCAACGACTCCACGTACGGGCACGACGTGACCCGGACCCCGCACGGGTCGGGGCTCGCCACGACCGTACGGCTGACCCTGCTGCGCGCTCCGCACAGCCCCGATCCGGAGACCGACCTCGGCACGCATCGGTTCCGGTACGCGCTGGCACCCGGGGCGGAGGTCCCGGACGCGGTGCGCGAGGGGCTCGCGCTCAATCTGCCGCTGCGCGCGGCGGTGGCCCCGGCCGTGCCGTCGCTGGTCACCACCGGGCATCCGGCGGTGACCGTGGAGTCGGTGAAGCTCGCCGAGGACCGCAGCGGCGATGTGGTCGTCCGGCTGTACGAGTCGGCGGGCGGCCGGGCGGAGACCACGCTCCGGGTCGGATTCCCCGTCGTGCGGGCCCGGATCACCGACCTGCTGGAACGGCCCCTGCATGACGCGACGACCGATGAGCACGGTCTCGTACTGGCGCTGCGGCCGTTCCAGATCCTGACGGTGCGACTGACCCCGGCCTGAGCGACCGCCCCGCCGTTGAGCCGCCGGACCCTACCCGGGCCTTGCCTGGATCAGCCCGGATCCGGCACCGGGGCGCGCGAGCCCGGCGTGATCCGAACGAGTGGCCCTGGGTGTTCTGTCCCGGGAGGTCACCGGCCCCTGCGGCGAGCCGCCGAACGCAGTGAACCCGCGGGTGGGCTGTCCTGAGTCTGGAGGGCGGACCGCGGGTTCGCGGTCAACTCGCCGAGCTGATGGGGATCTCCGACACTCCCAAGACTGCTCTCCTTCCCGATGTGGTTCGGTCTTGGACAAGTGTCGAAGTCTGTCTGTTCGTCGGGGTGCCCGGGTTGCGTCACCCGGCCGTCCCGGACGTCAGGCCATGGCTCGGCCGGCAGCGGCGACCAGTTCGTCGGTCGCTGCGATGGCGGCCTCGCGGCGGGAGGCCAGGACAGTGTGGTCGGTGGCGTCGCGCAGGTTGAAAGCGGCCAGGGCAGCCTGACGAGCCGGCCCAGCAAGGGATTGTTCAAGGACGGATACCGCGACCAGTGGGCCGGTCACGGCCGAGCGCGTGGCATGGGAGGCCGTGCGGGCTGCCTCGACGGCTTCTCCGCTCGCTCCGTCGAGGCGCAGGACTTCGCGATGCCACATGGCACGCCGATGGTCGCCCAGGGCGGCCACCAATTCGCCCAGCGCCCTGCGCAGCGCTTCTGCCCTCCGGTCAGCACGGGCAGCACTCTGAGCGATCCGCGTACTCCTGATCTGAAGCAGCCCGGTCAGAGCGCCCCCGAGCAGTGTGCCGACCACGGCAATAATGCTGGGCCACATCGCGAAGTCCTCCCTGTTGGTTGCGGTAGGCGCCGCGCTTGGCCGACCACCAGCAGCTCACCGACCTGTCATGGCCGCGACGATAATTCGTCCAGGCCGCGCACGTCGCCATCGGCGTGTGGATCGGCACGGACGGCCCGCCCGGAGTACCGGCGGCATCGGCCGAGGAGGTCGCTCCCCTCTACTGGGACCTGTGCACGCAGCGCGACGAAGTCGAGCGCGTCTTCACGGTGTGACGCCGTCCCGGCCCGCCGGATTCCTTGCTCAGGCCGAGCCGCAAGCAGGCGACTTCATGTTCGTCGAGTGCCAACCGGTTCCCGTGGACGGCGTCGTTGACGGGCGTTCCGACAACGCGGCGAGGTGCCGCAGTTGTCGTCGTGCGCCCACCAGGGATTACGGGGCAGCCCTTAGGGACGGGGCACGTTCCGCAGGTTGGAGCGGGCCATCTGAAGCATCCGGCCCACGCCGCCGTCCAGCACGATCTTGCTCGCGGAGAGCGCGAAGCCGGTCACCATCTCCGCGCTGATCTTCGGCGGGATGGAGAGCGCGTTGGGGTCGGTGACAACATCGACCAGGGCCGGTCCCTTGTGCTTGAAGGCGTCCTTGAGGGCGCCTTCGAGCTGCTTGGGCCTCTCCACCCGTACGCCGTACGCCCCGGCCGCCCGGGCGATCGCCGCGAAGTCCGGGTTCTTGTTGGTCGTACCGAACGACGGCAGCCCCGCCACCAGCATCTCCAACTCGACCATGGAGAGCGCGGAGTTGTTGAACAGGACCACCTTCACCGGAAGGTTGTACTGGACCAGGGTGAGGAAGTCGCCCATCAGCATGGTGAATCCGCCGTCGCCGGACATCGACACGACCTGCCGGCTCCGGTCGACGAACTGGGCGCCGATCGCCTGCGGCAGCGCGTTGGCCATCGAGCCGTGGCTGAACGAACCGATCACCCGGCGCTTGCCGTTGGGGGTGAGATAGCGGGCCGCCCACACGTTGCACATGCCGGTGTCGACGGTGAACACCGCGTCTTCGTCCGCGAGTTCGTCGAGCACCGAGGCGACGTACTCGGGGTGGATCGGGATGTGCTTCTCGACCTTGCGGGTGTACGCCTTGACCACGCCCTCCAGCGCGTCGGCGTGCTTCTTGAGCATCCGGTCGAGGAACTTGCGGTCGGTCTTGACCTTCACCTGGGGCGTCAGACAGCGCAGCGTTTCACGGACATCGCCCCAGATCGCCAGATCCAGCTTGGAGCGGCGGCCCAGGTTCTCGGGGCGCACATCGACCTGGACGATCTTCACATCGGTGGGCAGGAAGGCGTTGTACGGGAAGTCGGTGCCGAGCAGGATCAGCAGATCGCACTCGTTGGTCGCCTCGTACGCGGCACCGTAGCCGAGCAGTCCGCTCATGCCGACGTCGTACGGGTTGTCGTACTGGATCCACTCCTTGCCGCGCAGCGCATGACCGACGGGGGCCTTCACCCGCTCGGCGAACTCCATGACCTCGGCGTGGGCACCCGCCGTGCCGCTGCCGCAGAACAGCGTCACCCGCTTCGCGTCATCGACCATCCGGCGGAGCTTCTCGATCTCCTCGTCACCGGGTCGGACTGTCGGCCGCGCGGTGACCAGGGCGTGCTCGATCGATTTTTCCGGCGCCGGCTGGGAGGCGATGTCGCCCGGCATCGAGACGACGCTGACCCCGCCGCGCCCGATCGCGTGCTGGATGGCGCTCTGGAGCAGCCTGGGCATCTGCTGCGGGTTGGAGATCATCTCGTTGTAGTGGCTGCACTCCTGGAAGAGCAGATCCGGATGGGTCTCCTGGAAGTAGCCGAGACCGATCTCGCTCGAAGGGATGTGCGAGGCAAGGGCGAGGACCGGGGCCATCGAGCGGTGGGCGTCGTAGAGGCCGTTGATGAGGTGCAGATTGCCGGGGCCGCAGGAACCCGCGCAGGCGGCCAGGGACCCGGTGATCTGGGCCTCGGCGCCGGCGGCGAAGGCGGCGGTCTCCTCGTGTCTGACCTGGATCCACTCGATGGCCGCGTTGCGGCGAATGGCGTCGACGACCGGGTTGAGGCTGTCGCCGACGACGCCGTACAGGCGCTTGACGCCCGCCCGGACGAGAATGTCGACGAACTGCTCCGACACGTTCTGCTTGGCCATGGGTGCGTATCCTCTCCGCGCTAGGAGTCCATCAACCCATGGCGCGCGCGGTTACGCCTCCCAGACGCCGACACTCGTACGGTCGTCGGCGTACCCCTTCGCCCTGAGCTGTGTGTCGGCGAGGAAAGCCGCCAGGCCGGGCGGCTCCTGGGGCGTCCAGCGGTCGGCGAGTTCCTCGGCGAGGGCGGGTTCGCCGCGCAGCGGCTCGGCGAGACCGGCACTGCACAGGAGCAGCGTGTCCCCCGGGCGGGCCACCGAGGCCCGGAACCGGAACGGCTGCGCGGGTGGCGGTGGCGGGCTCTCGACGTATGGGGACGGGGGCGTCGCGATCCCCAGGTCCATGGTCAGCCGGTCGTCGTCGGGCTCGCTCCCGGGGGGCGTGGACCCGAAGCCGACGAGGGCCTGCCCGGTCATGACCCCGGTCTCCGGGACGTCCGGTTCGAGGTCCTGCCAGACGCCTTCCCGCAGCCGGAAGAGTCCCCCGCCGCCCACCCCGAAGAAGACCCGGGTACGGCAGGCGGGATCGGCCGACAGCAGCAGACACCGCAGCCCCGCGGTGTACTCCTCCGGTTCGAGCCCCAGCTCGACGGCGCGGGCGCGGAGCTTGCCGTAGCTGCGGTCGGTGAGGCGGTGCAGGCCCGACTTGAGGTCGCCGCGGCGACCCGCTCTTATGTCCTCGGAGAGCCTGGTGTGGCTGCGGCCGACGGCTCCGCCGATCCAGCGGCAGGCGTCCGCGGCCGCGAGATGCGCACTCCCGGTGGCACGGGCCCCGGTGGCGACCGCGACGAGCACGAGGGCGCTCTCGGCGGCGCCGAACCGCACCGTGAGCAGGGCGTCGCGTCGGGGCTCTCCCCTGAACCGGGCGGAATCGCCGCGCACAGAGGCGGCGCGGAGGGTGTATGTCCCGTAGCGGGCGCCGTCGAGCACGGTGTCGGCGACGAGTCCGTCCAGTTCCTGCGGGACGGTGGCGGGGAGGGCGGTCGGTTCGGCGTCGTAGGTGGGCGGGCGGTCGCCCACGTACGAGAGGCCCGGGCGCGCCTCGGGGGCGGGAGGGGGTTCGGGAGCGGTCCCGGGGATCGGTGCGGCCGGGAGCACGGTGGTCGGTGCCGCCTCGGGCGCCGTCGGCTTCGAGGCGACCGGCCGTCTCGGGAGCGGCGGAACGGAGGCTGTGGCCGGCGCTTCGACAACGGACGGCGGCGTGGCCGGCGGTGCGGCCGGCGGCGGTGTGGTGAATGTCCTCGGCCGCGAGGGGCCGGCCGGCGGTTCCCACGGCGCACGCGCCTGTACGGATTGTGCAGGCGGCGGAGGTGGAGGTTCCGGTGCCGACGCAGGCCGAGGCGGAGGCGGAGGTGCAGGTGGCGGCGGAGGCGGCACGGGCGGACCGTCGGCGGGCGCCACGCGGGGTGGTTCCGGACAGGCGATGCCCACGCCCGGCCCCGCCGGACCCACTGCCCCCGAAGCCGAGTCGAATCGGTCGTCGAGACTGTCGGCCGCGTTGCTCGCCCCGGCGTCCGGGGCGGTTTCGTCGTACAGCCTGCGCCACCAGTCGTCCTCGTGGGCGGCGGGCCTCTCCCCCTGCTGACTCATGCCCTTATTGTCCACCGCACGGGCCGTACGAAAACGGGTCATCAGGAAAAAAGAGGTCCGCCGGGCGACCCCACCCCCCACGGGAAGGACGCCCGGCGGACCGGTCATGGTGTGGCCGAGGTCAGCGCACCGCGTACGCGTCGACGACGGTCTGGACGACGGAGTTTCCGTTGGCGTCCGTCAGTTCCGTCTTCAGCGTGACCGGCTTGCCGGCCGCACCCGCGTGGTTCACGGTCGCGGTCCAACGCCCGTCCTGCTGTGCGGTGGTGGCCTGGGTCCACGTGGTACCACCGTCGTACGAGTACGAGACCTTGGCCGCGGTCAGCTTGCCGGGCGTGTAGCCGGCGTGACCCGTGACACTCAGGCCGATCTTCTGGCCGTCCTGCGCCGCCAGGGTCTTCATGCCGTCCGTGGCCAGATCGTATCCGGGGAACAGCAGCGGAATACCCTGAGAGTACGCGTTCTCGTCCCGCTTCGAACGGAACTTCCAGGTGGTCTCGGTCTGGGTGGACCGCTTCCACACGGCGGCGGGCTGACCGAACTTGAAGGTCTGCATGGTGAGCTCGTACGCCGCGTCCTCGGCCGGGACGGTGAACACTCCGGACGGCCACCCGGACTCGCCGAGCACCTTGCCACCGCTGGTGAGCCTCATGCTGCCGATATCCCCGAAGGAGCCCTGGATACCGGCGTGTTCACTGTCCGCCCAGAAGCCGGGGGCAACGCCGATCAGGTTGTCCTGACGCTCGGCTGCAAGCACTTCCTTGCCCTGCGCGTCGCGAGGAGTGGACGGACCGACGATCCCCCGGTACCAGTTCTCCGTACGCTTCGAGCCGGCCGTGTAGGTATGTGCCGGGTCGACCATGGACTCGCCCCAGGGGAGGCTGGAGGAGACGTACCGCTCCCAGCCGGTGTCGCCCGCCGAGTAGTACTCGGTGCGCTTGCCCGGGACGGCGACGACGTCGAACGATGCGGAGTAACGCCCGCCGAACGGCCGGTCGAAGAGCATCGCATCGGCGTAGTCGGCCGCGACACCCATTGCCTCGTACGTGGCGGTGGACCTGCCGAGTTCGCTGTCCCGGACCTTGTACGTGCGGTCCGAGGTGACCGGTCCGGTCTCGGGGAAGCTCAGGTTGTAGACGAACGGGCTGGCGGCAGTGCCCTTCCAGCTCAGCTTCACGGGGCCGGCTGCCAGGGCGGCGTTCAGGTCGGCGGCCTCACTCGCTTCGACGGCGAGGGTGGGCAGCGGAGCCGAACCAAATCCAACCGCCGGCTGCCAGAGGCCCGGTGACGGCCGGTGCACGATGATCGCCTTGGCCCCGGCGGCCTTGGCGTTCCTCGCCTGGGCGCTCATGGATCCGTCGTCGGTGACCTTCACCAGGGCGATCTTGCCCGTGACATCGGCGGCCTTCAGCTCGGCGGGGGTGCCGGTGCCCGCGTCGACGAGCGCGGCCTCGCCGGTACCGTCGAGGTTGACGGAGCCGGTGCTCGCGAGCACCGGGTGCAGTTCGGCGCCGCCGACGACCGAGAGCTTCTCGATCTGCGGGGCGTACGCACGCCAGGCGCTGTCGAACTCGAAGTCACCGTCGCTCGCCCTGCCCTGGATGTCGACCAGGTAGTTCTTGACGATGCGGGTACCGCTGATCGAGCCCGAGTGCAGCCAGACGTCGTCCCAGCTGCGGCCGAAGGCGAGGGTCGTGGAACGGTTCTCGGACGCGCGGTCCTCCGTCTTCACCTGGATCTGGTGAGCCTTGCGGGCGTCCAGCACCAGGGTGGTGTCCTTGGTGACGTTCACCTGCGGGCGCGCCAGGTAGCCGACGGACTCGACGAGCCTGCCGGTGGCGTCCTTCAGGTCCGGCGACATGATGAAGCTGGAGACGAAGTAGGCGCCGGGGCGCACCTGGTACACCTGGTCGGCCGAGCCGTCGTTGAAGCGGCGCTCACCGGTGGCGGTGTCGGTACCGATGACGTCCAGCGAGGACGAGCCCGCGGCCGGCTTGCCGGTGCGGTCGACCAGCTTGACCCGCAGGGTGACGGTCTCCGCGCCGACGTACAGCGAGAACGGGGTGGAGACCTTGACGCCGTCGGCGCCGGTGGCCAGCACACGCCCGGTGACATCACCGTACTGGGCGGCCTTCAGCTGCGCGGTCGGGTCGATCTGCAGCGGGACCTTGACGGTGGCTCCGGCCGGAACGGTGACACTGCTCGCGCCGAGCTTCGCGACGGAGGAGCGGACGGCCGAGCCGTCGTTGCCGGTGACGCCCCGGACCTCCAGCGACAGCTTCACCGGCTCGGTGCCGGAGTTGGTGTAGGGGACGTCGACCGTGGTGCGGTCGGACTTGCCCTGGGGCCAGTTGAACGTGCCTCCCTGGACGGCGGGGGCACCGACGACGGTGGTGTCGATGGCGGCCTTCACGTCGAGGCGTCCGCCGCCGGTCTCCCGCACGTCACCGGGGATGTCGCTCTTCGCCGACGACACGAGGGCCGCCTTGATCTGCTGTGCGGTCCAGTCCGGGTGACGCTGCTTCACGATGGCTGCGGCACCCGCGACATGCGGGGTGGCCATCGATGTGCCGGACATCGTCCGGTACGCGTAGACACCTCGGCCACCGGCCGCCGCCGCCGAGATGGCGACGCCGGGAGCCGCGATCTCGGGCTTGAGGGTGTGCGCGTCGATCACGGGTCCGCGGCTGGAGAACTGAGCCGTGGAGTCGTCGCGGTCGACGGCGCCGACGGTCAGCACACTCGGGGCGCAGCCCGGGGAGGAGACGGTGTTCAGCGTCGGGCCGGAGTTGCCCGCCGCGACGACGAACAAGGTGTCCCTGCTCCGGGCGAGTTCCTCGGCGGCGACGCTCATCGGGTCGGTGCAGTCGGTCGGCGTCGGGCTCCCGAGACTCATGGAGACGACATCGGCCTTCTGATCGACGGCCCACTGCATACCGGCGATGATCCAGGACTCGGCACCGAAGCCGCTGTCGTTGAGGACCTTGCCGGCGAGCAGGTCGGCGCCGGGTGCGACGCCCTTCTTCTTGCCGTCGCTGGCCGCGCCGGTCCCGCCCACGGTGGAGATGGTGTGGGTGCCGTGGCCCTGCCGGTCGTCGGTGGTGTCGGAGTCGGTGAAGTTCTCCGATGCGGCGATCCGGCCCTTGAGGTCGGGGTGTTCGGCGTCGACACCGGTGTCGAGGACGGCGACCTTGGTGCCCTTGCCGTCGTATCCGGCGGCCCAGGCGAGGTCGGCGCCGATCTGCTTGGTCGACCTGTCGAGGGTGGCCTGAACCTTGCGGTCGAGCCAGAGCTTCTTCAGACCGGAGGCGGAGCGGGAGCGGTTGTTGGTGACGTCCGACCAGAAGTCGGTGGCCTTCGCCTTGTCCGCCTTCAGCGCGACGCCGTCGATGGCGTCGAGGGAAAGGCCGCGCTTCGCGCCGCGCGGGGCGGCGGGCGCGGAACGGGCCAGGCTCTGGCCGTAGACCGCGATCAACGGCAGCGACGTGGTGCTCGCGTCGTCGTAGCCCTGGCGGATCAGGCCGGTGACGTTGAAGAGTTCCTCGTCGACCGTGCCTGCGGCGAGCGCGTCGGTCGCGGTGTCCGGGTAGACGTACAGGTCCTTGCCGGACTGCCGGGTCTGTACGAGGGGTACGGTGCCGTCCTCACGGGGCAGTGCGGTGGCCGACGGGACCCCCGAACGGTCCGTGCTCACCAGGATCTTGTCGCCGGTGACAAGGGTGACGGTGACCGGTTTGCCGCCCTTCGCGGCGGCGTCGGCGCCGGCTGCCGCGCTGCCGGTCAGCGGTCTCTTCGATGTGGACTCCGTCGGTGGCGCTGCCACGGACGGCGCGACCACGGTGACGGCCAGGACCGCGGCGGTCGCCGCCCCCAGTGCCGTACGCGATATCGGGCGCATCGCTCTCCCCAGATGAATACGGAACAGGACGGCACAAGCTGCCTGATTCCGGAGGCTATTGGTGCTGCGGTGGGCGCCACATTGGCATGGCGACGGGCGATGCAGGGATGATGTACACGGCGGGTTTACGCCGTGGCTGCTTTCCGCCACGACCGGCCGGCCGAAGTGGGCGGAACGATGCGGAATTGACGCGTCCGGGGAGGGTCCAAGGGTGCTGGGAGCCATAGGTCTCGACGGGAGACAGGAGTCCGCCTACCGTGCGCTCGTCGCGGTGGGCGCAGCGGAGGTCTCCGACCTCGCACACCGGCTGGGACTTCCCGAGTCGGACACCGAGCGTGCGCTTCGCCGACTGGAACAACAGGGCCTCGCCGCCCAGTCGTCCGCCCGCACGGGGCGGTGGGTGGCGGCGCCGCCGGGGGTCGCCCTGGGCGCGCTGCTGACCCAGCAGCGCCACGAACTGGAACAGGCGGAACTGGCGGCGGCGCTGCTCGCCGAGGAGTACCGGTCGGATGCGGCCGAGCCGGCCGTGCACGATCTGGTCGAGGTGGTCACGGGAGCGAGCGCGGTGGCGCACCGCTTCCATCAGTTGCAGCTGGGTGCGACCAGCGAGGTGTGCGCCCTCGTCACCGGGAAGCCGATTGCCGTCAGCGGCATGGACAACGAGTCCGAGGAGCAGGCGGCGACCCGTGGGGTGTCCTTCCGGGTGGTGATCGAGCGGGAGGTGCTCGCACTGCCGTCCGGAATCCTGGAGCTGTCGGCGGCCCTGAGCCGGGACGAACAGTGCCGGGTCGTCGACCGGGTGCCGACCAAGCTGGTCGTCGCCGACGCCTCGCTGGCGATGGTGCCGATGACCGGGCGGGGTGCCGAGCCCGCGGCGCTGGTCGTCCATGCCTCCGGGCTGCTGGAATCGTTGATGGGGCTCTTCGAGGCGGTGTGGCGCGACGCCATGCCGTTGCGGCTGGGGGAGAGCGGCTGGGCTCACGAGGACCCCGTCGGCCCCGATCCGACCGATCTGGAGATTCTGTCGCTGCTGCTGGCCGGCCTGACGGACGCGAGCGTGGCGAAGCAACTGGAGCTGGGACTGCGGACCGTACAGCGGCGGGTGAAGGGCCTGATGGAGCTGACCGGGGTGTCGACGCGGCTGCAGCTGGGCTGGCACGCGTACGAACGGGGCTGGGTGGCCCGCACGCCGCGGGCCTGAGCGAGACGGGTCCGCCACGGCGTCGGGACTGCCCCATCATCCTTCTGAGCTGCGCCGACGGCGTCCGCCCCGACCCCTGCGACGGGCGGGACGGGCCGGACTCGGGCAGGCTGGTGGGATGGGTGTGTGGCAGCTCGTCGCCGTCGGCCTGGTCATGCTGATCGGTCTGGTGGGCGTGCTGGTACCCGGGGTGCCGGGCCAGGCGATTGTCTGGGCCGCCGTGCTGTGGTGGGCGCTCACCGACGTGACCCCGACCGCCTGGGCCGTACTGATCGGCGCCACCGTACTCCTGCTGCTCAACCAGGCGCTGAAACCGCTGCTGCGCCCGCGCCGCCCGCGCGAGGCCGGGGCGCCGCGCAGGACGCTGATGCTGGGCGGGATCGCCGGGATCGTGGGCTTCTTCCTGGTGCCGGTGGTGGGCGGAATCCTGGGATACGTCGGGGCGATCTACGGCGCAGAGCGCCTGCGGCTCGGCAGCGGCGGCGCGGCGCGGACTTCGCTCCGTTCGGTGATGCGGGCCACCGGCTACTCCGTACTCGTCGAGCTTTTCGCGTGTCTGCTGGTGACGGGGGCGTGGCTGGGAGCGGTGCTCCGGGGCTGACCGCCCACCCCCTTCCCTGCGACCACCAGCGTGGATTCCGTCCAGGTGGACGGAAACACATCCGATCTCTCCCGAACTATTGACGCCCAGGCGCCCCTTGCTTACCTTCCGTCAAGGAATAGCTCGGATGAATTGATGCGCCTGTGTACGAGTCGCCAGGAGACGCCTTGCCCACTGCACCGGATCCTTCCCGCACGCCCGGGACCGCCCCCTCGTCGCCGTCCCATTCCCGAAGAACTGTTCTCGCCACCGGTACCGCGCTCGGCGGCGCCCTGGCACTGGGCGGCGCGGCCTTCCCCGCCCAGGCGGCAGCCCCGGCCACCGCGCCTGCCGGCTCCCCCGCGCCCGTCGTGCACTCCCCCGCTGACAGCTGGCGCACCGTCCTCGACGACGCCGATCTGCTCTGGCAGAAGCTGCCGACCACCTGGTACGAGGGCCCGTATCTGGGCAACGGACGCCTCGGCTCCGGCATCTACGCCGAACCGGGCGCCACGACCACGGCGGTCCGTTTCAACGTCCAGCACTCCGAGGTCCAGGACCACCGCCCCGAGTTCGGCTCCCTCTTCGGCCTCGCCCGCCTGCCGATCGGCCACTTCACCCTGGAACCGGCCGGCACCATCACCGGCATCGAGTGGTGGATGCGGCTGCGCACCGCCGAACTCGAAGGCACGATCACCACCACTGCGGGCACCCTGAAGCTGCGCGCCTTCGTCCACTCCTCCAGCGATCTGCTGGCCGTCGAAATCACCCCGAGCGAGGGCGAGCAGGGCTTCCGCTGGGTCTTCCACCCGGCCGATGCCGTCAGCCCGCGAGCCGGCTTCCAGAAGCCTCCCGCCGGCTACACCGGCAATCCGCCCGCCACTGTCGAGGAGCACGGGGGATCGTCTGCCGCCGTCCAGCCGCTGCTGGCGGGCGGCGAGCATGTCACCGCCTGGCGTGAGGTCGCCCGCGACGGGGCACGCACCCTGTACGTCACGGTCACGCACTCGCACCCGAGGGCAACGGCCCGCGACCGTGCGCTGCGCCGCGTGAGGACCGCGGCCGCCCTCCCGTACGGCCGGCTCGTCGTACCGCATCACCGCTGGTGGGACCGGTACTACCGAAAGAGCTTCCTGTCGCTC
Organism: Streptomyces sp. NPDC057486; assembly: GCF_042802415.1. Taxonomy (NCBI): domain Bacteria; kingdom Bacillati; phylum Actinomycetota; class Actinomycetes; order Kitasatosporales; family Streptomycetaceae; genus Streptomyces; species Streptomyces sp. NPDC057486. Next base: position 35,723 of record NZ_JBHVEE010000052.1, read on the forward strand.
CCGGACGCCCGGATGCAGCGCTTCTACTGGATCCAGCTGTACAAGACGGCATCGGCGGCGCGCAAGGACGCGCCCGTGATGGCCACTTCCGGTCCCTGGCTCGAACCCACTCCCTGGCCCAACACCTGGTGGAACCTCAACGCCCAGCTGGAGTACTGGCTGATCCACGGCTCCAACCACCTGGAGCTCGACGCGATCACCCGGTCCCTGAGCGAATTCCGCGACAACCTCTCCAAGGAAGTGGCCACCCCCTACCGAGCCGATTCGGCCGGACTGCCACGCACCACGGACCCGCAGCTGATCAACGGCGGTGCCACCGCCCCCGTCCTCGGATACGGCGTCGGCATTCCCGGCCAGGACCCTCCCACCCCCGAGGTCGGCAATCTCACCTGGGCGCTGCACAACGTGTGGCTGTCCTACCGGCACACCATGGACGACTCGATCCTGCGCGACACGCTGTTCCCGCTGCTGCGCAAGGCCGTCAACTACTACCTGCACTTCCTGACGCCCGGCGCGGACGGCAAGTTGCATCTCCCGGCGACGTTCTCCCCCGAGTACGGCGTCAACGCCCCCGACTGCAACTACGACCTGATGCTGCTGCGCTGGGGCTGCCGCACCCTGCTGGACTCGGCGAAGCAGCTCGGCGTCGACGACCCGCTGACCGCGCGCTGGCAGGAGGTACTGACCAAGCTCGCTCCGTACCCGGTCGACGCCAACGGGTTCATGATCGGCGCCGGGGTCCCGTTCGCGAAGTCGCACCGCCACTACTCACACATGCTCGCGGTGTATCCGCTGTACGAGGTGACGGGTGCGACACCCGACGAACGCGCCCTGATCGAGAAGTCCCTCGCCCACTGGGTGGGGTTCGAAGGCGCTCTGCAGGGCTACACCTTCACCGGCGCCGCCTCGATGTCCGCGCTGCTCGGCAAGGGCGAGGACGCGTTGAAGTACCTCGGCCAGCTCATGAGCCGCTTCATCCAGGCGAACACGATGTACAAGGAGTCGGGCCCGGTCATCGAGACCCCGCTCTCCGCGGCCCAGTCGCTGCACGACATGGTGTGCCAGTCCTGGGGCGGCACGATCAGGGTCTTCCCCGCGCTGCCCGCCGCCTGGCGGGAGTTGACCGTCCATGACTTCCGCACCCAGGGCGCGTTCCTGCTCAGCGCGGTACGGGAGGAGGGCCGCACCCGCTGGCTCCGGCTGACCAGCGAGGCCGGCGCCCCCTGCGTCGTACGCCACGGCATCGAGGGCCCGATCGAGATCCGGGACCACCACGGACGGCCGCTGCGGTACGAGGAGGTGGCGGACGGCACGGTCCGGATCGAGCTCCGCAAGGGCGACTCGGCGCTCATCACGGCCGAGGGTGACCGCCCGGACCTGACGATCCGCCCGGTCACCCCGAACACCACCGCGCCGCGCTGGGGCCTGCCGGTCTGAGTCCGGCCCCGGCCGTGAACGAGGGGCGGCTCGGACCGGCTGCAGTTAACCGGTCCGAGCCGTCGTCGTTCCTGCTGCTCGTTGCGTGCCGTTTCGGGTCCCGTGATGCGCCTGAGCAGCGGCATCGTGGATGCGATGCCCCCCCAGCGAGGCGACGAGCACGATCGCGTAGTACTGGATCCCCGGCCAGTCGACGTCAACAGGCAGGCCGGCCAGGTCGATTGACAGGGGCCACGCAAAGACGGCGTCGGTCGGCCGGTGGGTGCGGGCCACTGCCGGTAGCACCACCGCCAGCATGGGCAGGCCGGCGCGGTCGCGAGAAGGGGCCTGAGGGCTGTCCTGTTCGGATCAGGCCGATCCGGCATGATCCGAAGACAGTTCCCGGAGCTCCAGGTGGCGCACGGCGTACGAACGCCAGGGCCGCCACCGCTCCGCCTCGGGGCGCCCGTCCGGATCCACGTCGGGGTCACCGAGTGCCCGCATCCTGATCAGCGCCGCGTCCTCCGGGCCGATCCCCGGCAGCCGCAGCAGCGCACACTCGGCCTCCTCGCGGTCCGCCCCGGCGTCGAGCCGTACGTCCCCGTCCGCCAGCGCGGCCGCCAGCGCCCGCAGCGCCGGAGCCTCCGCCTCTCCCGCCAGCGCTCCCGGCTCGGGGAACACATGCGTGAGCCCTCCGCAGGGCACGTCCAGAACCTTCCCGTACATCTCCACGAGCCGCTCCGCCGCGTCCCGGCCGACCAGCGTCCGTACAGCGAACTCCTCCGGGTCCGCCGCCCCCGGCGACCGCACCCCCGGGCGGGCGGCGACGCTCGGTGCGAGCAGCGGGTCGGCGCCGAGCCGCTCGTCGACGGCGTACGGATCCGCATCCAGGTCGAAGAGGCGCCGCAGCCGCTGCACCGCCGTCGTCAGGTCACGCAGATCGGTCAGGTGGATCCGGGCGTCCAGCCACGCCCCCGCGGATCGCTCGTCGACGGCGACGATGCCCGTCCCGTACGGCAGCCGCAGGGTGCGCCGGTAGGTACGGGCGCCGGGCTCACCGCTGATCTCCTCGATCCGGGCGACCGTCTCACCGGCCAGCAGATCGAAGACCTCACGTGCGGCGTACGGCCCGCGGTGGGCGAGCCGGAGCGGAACCCCGGTCGTGCGCGCCTCCCGTACCGCCGCGCCCAGCCCGGTCCCGGCCTCGGCCCGCAGTGCGCTCGGCGTACGGGCGTAGATCTGCCGGATCGTGTCGTTGAACTGGCGCACGCTGGCGAAGCCCGAGGCGAACGCGATCTCGGTGACGGGCAGCCCAGTCGTCTGGAGGAGCACCCGTGCGGTGTGTGCGCGCTGGGCACGGGCCAGGGCGACGGGTCCGGCGCCCAGCTCGGCGTTGAGCTGCCGCTGCACCTGGCGCGAGCTGTAGCCGAGCCGGTGGGCGAGACCGGGAACGCCCTCACGGTCGACCACGCCGTCGCCGATCATCCGCATGGCGCGGCCGACGACGTCGGCGCGTACGTCCCATTCCGCCGACCCCGGGACGGCGTCCGGGCGGCATCGCCTGCAGGCCCGGAAGCCGTGGCCCTGGGCGGCGGCCGCGGTCGGGTAGAAGCGGACGTTCTTCCGCTTGGGGGTGACGGCGGGGCAGCTCGGCCGGCAGTAGATGCCGGTGGTCTCGACGGCGAAGAAGAACTCCCCGTCGAAACGCGCGTCGCGGCTGCTCACCGCCTCGTACCTGGTCTGTTCGTGCATCACACCGTCCAGTGTGCGCCACCCCCCAATGGTGCACTCGCGGTTTTCGGACGTGGACCAGCCCCCCGTGCGCTACCGCAGCCGGCCCCGCTTGGCGTCCATGGCCGCCCGGCCCTCGGCCCCCTTGCGCTTCCAGTCGCGGCGGATCTCGGACCGCACCCGGGCATCGGTCTTGGCGACGATGCGCTGGTTCTCGCGGAGCAGCTTGCGGTAGCTGTCCAGGCGCCGCTCGGGCAGCGCGCCGTCCTCGATGGCGGCGAGTACGGCGCAGCCGGGCTCGGACCCATGGTTGCAGTCGTGGAAGCGGCACTCCTGGGCCAGTTCCTCCACGTCCGAGAACACCTGCCCGACACCGGCCTCCGCGTCCCAGAGGCCGACCCCGCGCAGCCCAGGGGTGTCGATCAGGACGCCTCCGGAAGGCAGGACCAGCAGGTTGCGGGTCGTGGTGGTGTGCCGGCCCTTGCCGTCGACGTCACGGGCTGCCTGCACAGCCATCACGTCGTCGCCGAGCAGGGCGTTGGCAAGCGTGGACTTACCCGCGCCGGACACCCCGAGCAGCACACTCGTACCGCCGGAGACGATGGCGCCGAGCACGTCGAGCCCCTCCCCGGTGGCGGAGCTGACGGGCAGCACCTGCACACCGGGGGCGACGGTCTCGATGTCCTGGACGAGGTACGCCAGCGTGGCGGCGTCCGGTACCAGGTCCGCCTTGGTCAGCACCACCAGCGGCTGAGCGGCGCCGTCCTGAGCGGACGCCCCGTCCCGCAGCAGTGCATCACCGCTGGAGCTGGACATGGCGAGCGCCAGAAAGCGTTCCACCCGCCCCAGGTCGAGCTCCACGGCGAGCGAGACGCAGATGACGATGTGGTCGACGTTGGTGGCGAGGACCTGCCCCTCGGACCGCTGCGACGACGTCGAGCGCACGAAGGCGGTACGACGCGGCAGCAGTGTCCGTACGAACTGTGGATCACCTTCGGGGTCGACGGCGACCCAGTCACCCGTGCAGACGATCCGCATCGGGTCGCGCGGCACCACGAACGCGGTGTCGGCGCGCACGGTGCCGTCGGGGGTGACGACATCGCACTGACCGCGGTCCACCCGCACCACCCGTCCGGGCAGCAGGCCCTGTTCGGCGTGGGGAGCGAACTCGGCGGCCCAGTCGTCGTCCCAGCCGTACGGTGCCAGCGAATGCGACGCGGAGGAGCCTACGAGGGAGGAAAGCGGGGAAAGCGAGGAGAAAGACAAGGGAAACCCTTCAAAGGGTGGCCCCGGCGACGCGCACACGGGCGCGCAGAAGTTGCGGAAAAGGTCAGCCGGCGACCACGGGAGTGAGAACGATGCTCTTCGGGATGTGGGCAGCGCCCACCGCGGCGACAGTCATCAATGTCCTCACCTCCTGGTCCATGCACGGGCCGAAACCGGCGGTTCATGCCCGCCGTCCGGAACGCTGCACACGATAGCCCGGGACCGCCCGACGGCGTCAACACATTTTGATCCAGCCGTCCGGGGGGATGCGCACGGAGGGCGCGCGGCCGGCCCGGTCCGGCACTCACATCGGAGATATCCGTAGATCTCCCTCGATCAGGTGATACGCATGCACAACGACCGGTCAGTGGCCGTTAGGGTGCCGAGCATGACCTCACCCCGGACCGCCATCGGCACGTTCACACCAGCCCAGTTGGGCACTCTCTCCCTGATCGGGTGGAGCGGCGAACACCCCGAGGGCGGACACGATGTCGCCTTCCTGCTCGTCTACTCGCTGGGCGACGGGTCGGACGGCCCGGCCGTCGGCGAGGCCGCCCTGCGTGTGGCCCTGGAGCGCAGCGGACTGCCGGTCGGCGCCGGTCTCGTACGCGCCGCCGAGACACCGGGCCTCCCGGTCAAGCTCCTTGTCCAGGCCGGCCAGGCGGTGCTGACGCTTCCTCACTTCACCGCGCAGTACCCCGTACCACCGCAGTGGCTGGCCGCGGCCCACGAGCAGGGCGAGGCGTACGCGATGTTCGCCACCCGCCCGTGGCCCGAAGCGGTGCCCGGCCACCACGTGAGCGAGGAGCTGCTGCGTTCCTTCGCCGCCGACGAGGACGTCATCATGACCTCCGCCCACTGCGTCCTGCCGGTGCGTTCCCTGGGCTGACCTGTACACCCGGATACGCCCGATGCCCACCACCCCCCGTGGAGTGGTGGGCACCGGCGCGTGCGGTCCCGTACGGACACGGGGTTGCGGTCGGTCCGGAGCTCGGCCCGGCCGCCCGCACATCACAAGGCGTCAGCTGTTGAGGGAGCCGTTGCCCGACAGCACCGGGATGTCGTCCGCGATGTGCGACAGCGCCTCGTCACCCTTGGCCTGCGTGGAGTTCTCGGCGCACTGCTGATTCTGCGGCGAGTTCAGGACGTTGACGTCCTGGACCGCGACGGGCACCAGTACGCCGACGAGCGAACCGGCGTTGGCCTTGGCCGGCAGGCCGACGCACGCCTTGTTCAGCGAGCCCTGGACGAGCTGTGCCTGCGGACTGTGATCGCCCTGGGTGACGCTGTTGCCGAACGCCTGCTGACCATTGTTGCCGTTGACCGACGTGGTGCCCTGGTCGTTGCCGATCGCCATCGCCGCGGGGGCCGCGGCGGCCGACAGACCGACCAGGGACACGGCCACTGCTGCGCCGGCCATCATCTTCTTCATCAAGCTTCACCTTTCAGAGCGTCCCGCTGTGGAACGAACTGATCAACCGGTTACGGAAGCGTCGGTTCCGCAGTACCACTCAAATGGGTTCCGTCCGGAATGAGTTCGACGCTTCGAGGTCATTCGCCGAGGTCCTCGCAGGAGGTGCGAGCAGCGGGCACGAGTCCGTCCGGGACGGGCGGATCGGGCTCGGGACGCAATGCCCGGTCCCGGTCCCGCCGGGCCGCCTGCCATTCGGCGAGCAGGCGGTCGTAGATCGGGGTGTCGTCCTCCGCGTGCCGGTGCCGGCCCCACGGGCGTTGGCTGTCGTACTGGTCCATGGGACGCCTGTACCCGGTTCGATGGGTGACGGCCGCCGCAACTGCGGCAACCGGCCCAGTACACCCCTCCAACGAGGGGTTCGGGCGGCCGCCCGGCGACAGCCGGAGGGCCAGTGCGTCCGGGCCGCCGGGAATCGGCTGCCGCGTGGACGGACTGGCCCCACGGGTGTTGCGGTTCTCTGTCACGCGCTGCGGAGAGGCGGACTCGGCGCCCCCTGCGAAACGTCCGGGGAATCGTCGAGGGCCCGGCAAGGAGTGTGCGGAGCGGTACGGCTCAGCCGTTGGTGGTGCCGTTGCCGGAGAGGACCGGGATGTCGTCCAGGATGTGCGACAGAGCCTCGTCGCCCTTGGCCTGCGTGGAGTTCTCCGTGCACTGCTGGTTCTGCGGCGAGGACAGGACGTTGACGTCCTGGACCGCGACCGGGACGCCGCCGACGAGCGAACCGACGTTGGCCTTGGCCGGCAGGGCGACGCAGGGCTTGTTGAGCGAGCCCTGGAGGAGCGCGAACTGCGGGCTCCAGTCACCGGCGGTGGCGGAATTGCCGAACGACTGCGCGGTGCCGTTGCCGTTGTAGGACGTGGTGCCGATGTCGTTGCCGATGGCCATCGCCTGCGGGGCGATGGCGGCGGAGACGCCGACGACCGAAGCAGCAACGGCTGCCGAAGCCATAATCTTCTTGATCACAAAATAGCCCTTCTGGAATCTCTGCCGCCCGCCTGTCCGGAGCGATCTGATCAACTCGCGGCGGCGGGATGAGTTGTGGCAATTCACCCGAACGGTGCTACTGCCATGCACATTCACGGAAATACGCGGCATCGACAGCGGAGAAATGAGAATGCTGCCCATGGGCGGGGGAAACTGCCGCCTTGCGACGGATCAGCCGCCGAGGGGCACGCCTCCGAGGAGCGGCGCAGCGCCCCGGGCCGCACCGGCCGCCTGACCGGCGACCTCGGTGACGGTGCCCTTCTTCTGCACCGAGTCGGTGGCGCCGCTGACGGTGTCGACGATCGGTTCGACACCCTGCGGCGCCGCCTCCAGCACCTGGTTGACGCCGCCGTCGAGGCTGAAAACGGGGGCCGTGGCGGTGGTAACGGCGAAGGCGGGAGCAGCCGTTCCGAGAGCAACCACGGAACCGGCAACGAACGCAGCTGTCTTCGCGTACTTCACTTTTCGGGTTCCCTTCTGCGGCGGCATCCGTTTCGGTCGCGTCCCCGCGCCGCACAAGCCTTCTTTACCTGTGACCTCTGCCGCTTTCGCCCTGGGTAACGATCCGATTCCGGCCGGGCAACTGTGCGGTCTCCTTTTTCTGTCGGACCACTCGATCGATTGCATGACTAATCACTGGAACGAGTGTTTTCGGGGTTTCGGGGCCGGAATCAGTGGTGCACTGTCAGGTGCTCCGTTCTGCGCAGCTGTCCGGGTGTCCGCCTCCAGCCGCCGGCGCTCCGCGCCCCGGGCCGGTGGAATGCCTCCGGTCGTTCCGCCGCACCCGGGCAGCGCCGCGTACCTCCGGAACGGAGAACGCAGAAAAGAGGAACGCCCCGGATCGCAGGAGATGCGATCCGGGGCGAACCGGCAATGAGCACGGGGCTCCGCCGAAAACGGTCAGGCGTTGGCGCAAGCGTTGCCGATGGCCGGGTTGAGCAGACCGATCACGCTCAGGGTGTTGCCGCAGGCGTTGACCGGAACGTGAATCGGAACCTGGATGACGTTACCGGAAAGGAGGCCCGGGGAGTTCAGAGCGGAACCACCGGCACCGGAGTCGGCGAAGGCGGGCGTAGCGGCACCGATCGCCATCAGCGTTCCGGCGGCGATAGCGGCAACCTTGGTGTACTTCACTTTCATCCCTTTCTTTGACGGAGTCCGGAGCGGTCACGACTTTCGTGCCGCACGAGCGCAGTCCTGATCGCTCGTAACTCCGCCACTGTAATTCGTAACGATGCAAGACCGTGCACGAAACTCTTCAAGGAGAGAATTCGCGGAAATCCGCCCGAATGACGCAATAAACCGATCGCCCGGCGCCACCGCCGGAATCATCCGGCATCTCCGATGCGCCGAGGGAGTGGCGGGCAGCAGCGGGCCCGGACCGCGCAGGGGAGGAACGCCGGCGGCCCGGGCCAGTTCGGTGCGGCTGGATCAGCTGTTCGAAGCGCCGTTGCCGGAGAGCACCGGGATGTTGTCCAGGATGTGCGACAGGGGCTCGTCGCCCTTGGCCTGGGTGGAGTTCTCCGTGCACTGCTGGTTCTGCGGCGAGGACAGGACGTTGACGTCCTGGACCGCGACCGGGACGACACCGAGGAGCGAACCGGCGTTGACCTTGGCCGGGAGGCCGACGCAGGGCTTGTTCAGGCTGCCCTGGACCAGACCGAACTGCGGGCTCCAGTCACCACGGGTCTCGGAGTTGCCGAAGGACTGCGAGGTGCCGTTGCCGTTGACCGACGTGGTGCCGGTGTCGTTGCCGATGGCCATCGCCTGCGGAGCGAGCGTTGCCGAGATACCGACAATGGAGGCGGCAACGGCACCCGTAGCCAGAACCTTCTTGATCACGATTAACCCTTCTCGTACTTGACGCCCCATGTCGGAGCGCCCTGCCCAACTCGGCGCAGGACGTTTGGTTCTCTTCATTCACCCGAATGCCCGGGCGTCACGGACACTCGTACGAAGGCCCGTCAGGAAACCCGTAATTCCGCGTGAACAACGGGCTGACGAACATGCGTGCGTCATCCGTCCGGGTGGTCACGTAATTTCCGTGGACTTTCGAGTTTCCTTCACCAATTCCCCATCGTTACGACTGTCGACAAGCGCACTTTCGGAGCGTGTCAGGCACAGACTCACCGATTCCGCCGCGACGCGACCACTGCTTGTCGACCACGGACATGGAGAACCGTCGGGGCGGCAGCCCCGGGCGGTTACTGCCACCGCCTAGTGAGAGAAATGCGGGCATTCCGCCCGCGCCCGATGTCCTAAGAAAGGGCAACCAATGCGTAAAGCCTTGAGTAAAAGCATGATCGTCATGGCGGCGGCGTCAGGAATCCTGACCGCGGCGGGCGGCTACGCGTTCGCGGATGCCTCGGCCGACGGGGCGTCCGCCAATTCTCCCGGCGTCGGCTCCGGCAATGCCGTGCAGGTGCCGGTGCACGTTCCCGTCAACCTCTGCGGCAACACGGTCAATGTGGTCGGGCTGCTGAACCCGGCCGTCGGTAATGAGTGCGAGAACGCCGACAGCGGTCGGGGGGCCGACGGGACCCGGGGTGCGAGCGCCGAGGGTTCGGCCAGCGACTCCCCCGGGGTGCTGTCGGGGAACTTGATCCAGGCTCCTGTCGATATCCCGGTCAATGCCTGCGGCAACTCCGTCGATGTCGTCGGTGCGCTGAACCCCACGTCCGGAAACAGGTGCGGCAACGGGGACCGGCCGTCAACGACCGTGCCGCCCACCACGACCGTTCCCCCCACCACGGAGCCGCCCGTCACGGTGCCGCCCGTCACCGTTCCCCCCGTCACGGTGCCCCCTGTCACCGTTCCCCCCGTCACCGTTCCCCCCATCACGGTGCCCCCCGTCACGGTGCCCCCCGTCACCGTTCCCCCCGTCACGGTGCCCCCCACCACCGTGCCGCCCACCACGACCGTTCCCCCGACCACCACGGTGCCCGTCACCGATACGACAGTGCCGCGCACCCCGAACTACCCCGACTCGCAGCTGGCTCACACCGGGGCCGCCGACCTCGGCCTGGCGGCCGGAGCGAGTGCCGTCCTGCTGCTCGGCGGCACGGTGCTGATGCGTCGCGCCCGCGCCGGGCAGAGGTGACGTAACAGCTGGATCGCGGACAGGTCCGGTAGGACGGCTTCGGCCGTCCTACCGGACCTGTTTCCGTGGGAACGGCCCGTCAGAGGCGGGCCAGCCCGGCGCGGTCCAGGCACGCGGCGACCCTCGCGGTCTCCGCGGCGTCCAGGCGGCGCATCGGCGGGCTCATCACATTGGTGGTGATGACGCCGCGCAGCATCAGCGCCGTCTTGAACGCACCGAGGCCGGCGGCGGTGGCGGAGGCCGTGCCGGGGCGGACCGCGCGAATGATGTCGAACAGGTCGACAAGGCGGTCCTGTTCGGCCTTGGCGGTGGCCCAGTCACCCCGTACCGCGGCCTCGTGAAGACGTACGTACCCGTGCGGGTCGACATTGCCCAGCCCGGGAACGGATCCGTCGGCGCCGGCGAGCATCATCGCGTCGACGACCAGCTCATGGCCGGTGAGCACCGAGAATCCGGGTAGTTCGCGAGCGCCGAGGGCGAGCCGGCGGAACGAGCCGTCGTCACCGCTGGAGTCCTTGACTCCAGCCAGCACACCGTCCGCGGCGAGCTGCAGCAGGAGTTCCGGACCGAGCTTGCTGTGGACGCAGACCGGCACGTCGTACGCGAGGACCGGCAGGTCGAGGGCGGCGGCGACATCACGGAAGTGCCGGTCGATCTCGGTGTCGTGGGTGCGGGTGTAGAACGGCGCGGTGACGACGACCGCCTCGGCCCCGAGCGCCGCGGCGACGCGGGCCCGTTCGATGGCGCGGTTGGTGGTGGTCTCGATCGCACCGACGAGGACCGGGACCTGTCCGGCCGCCGCGGCCGTGATGACCTTGATGACCTCGTCCTGCTGCCCGGGCGTCAGATAGGCCGTCTCGCCCGAGCTGCCGAGGGCGAACAGTCCGCTGACCCCGCCGTCCAGCAGATGGCCGACGACCCGCTCCAGGGAGGGCCGGTCGATCTCGCCGTCCGCGGTGAGCGGGGTGACGACGGGCGGGATCACTCCGGTGCGGCGGAGGGTTCGGGCGGTCATGCGGTGCTCCTTGTCGACGGTACGGGAGCCGGCGCCCCGGTGGGGGACGCGGGGATCTGCGGATGGACGCAGTGCCAGCGGTGCTCGGCGCTGCCGGGGGTCATGGCGGGAAAGACCGTGGCGCACGCTTCGTCCGCCTTCCAGCAGCGGGTGCGGAACGGGCAGCCGGACGGCGGGTTGGTGGCCGAGGGCACGGGGCCGGTCAGCACGATCCGTTCGGTGGTCTCCAGCAGGCTGGGGGTCGCGGAGAGCAGTGCCTCGGTGTACGGGTGCGCGGGGGTGCCCGCTACATCCGCCGCACGCCCCTCCTCGACGATGCGGCCGAGATAGAGGACAGCGATGCGGTCGGCGAGGTAGCGCACGGTCTGGATGTCGTGCGAGATGAACACCATGCCGAGGCCCAGGCGTTCACGCAGGTCGACCAGGAGGTTGAGGACCTGGGCGCGGACCGAGACGTCGAGGGCGGAGGTCGGCTCGTCGGCGACGATGAGCTCCGGTTCGAGTGCGAGCGCGCGGGCGATGGCGACGCGTTGACGCTGGCCGCCGGAGAGCTGTCCGGGCAGGGCGGCAAGGGTGTGGCCGGGCAGCCCGACCAGGTCGAGCAGCTCCTCGACGCGTGCCTCGCGCTCCTCGCGCGTACCGCGCCGGTGCACGTCGAGCGGGTCGCGCAGGATCTGACGGACCGTGAGCCGCGGGTTGAGGGCGGTGGACGGGTCCTGGAAGACGACGCCGACGGCGGAGCCGAATTCATCGCGGCGCCGGTCGGCGGACATCTCCCACAGGTCACTGCCGTGGAAGTGGACCTGGCCCTCGGTGGGCTTCTGAAGTCCGGTCAGCACCCGGGCGAGGGTGGACTTGCCGCAGCCGGACTCGCCGACCAGGCCGACGATCTCGCCGCGCCCCACCTCCAGGGTGGCGTCGGTGAGGGCATGCACCGCGTCGCGGCGGAACAACCCGCCGCTGCGGGCCTTGTGGCGTACGTGGACGCCGTCGAGCCTGATCACAGGGCGCTCCCTTCCAGCAGTACGGCCTGCGCCGGGTGGTGGCAGGCGAAGCCGTGGTCGTTCGTGGTGCCACGCCGTGTGAGACCGGGGGTGGTGGTGCGGCACAGCTCGGTGGCTGCGGCGCAGCGCGAGGCGAAGCGGCAGCCCTCGCCGAAGCCCTGCGGGCCGGGGACGATGCCACGGATCTGGTGCAGCCGGCCGGCGCCCGCTTCCAGGGAGACGACCGAGCCCAGGAGGCCACGGCTGTAGTGGTGGGTGGGATCGGTGAGCACGGAGCGGGTGGCGCCGATCTCGGCGAGGCGGCCCGCGTACATCACGGCGACGCGGTGCGAGAGGTCGCCGACGAGCGCGAGGTCGTGCGAGACGAGGACCATGGCGAAGCCGAGCTCGTCGCGGAGCCGGACGAGGAGTTCGACGACCTGGGCCTGGACGGTGACGTCGAGGGCGGTGGTCGGCTCGTCCGCGATGAGCAGACGCGGACTGCGGGACAGGGCCATGGCGATCAGGACACGCTGGCGCTGGCCGCCGGAGAGCTCGTGCGGGTAGCTGCGCAGGGTGCGTTCGGGGGCGAGGCCGACCAGTTCGAGGAGTTCGGCGGGGGTTTTCGTGCCGCCGCGCGAGGTGAGCTGCTTCAGCTGGGTGCCGACGAGTACGGACGGGTTGAGGGAGGAGAGCGCGTCCTGGTAGACCATCGCGATCTCGGGGCCCATCAGGGCGCGGCGTTCCTTCGGCGAGAGTTTCAGCAGGTCCCGTCCGCGGTACAGGATCTCACCGCTGACCTCGGCGTTGCGGGCGAGGAGGCCCATCACGGCGAGGCTGGTGATGGACTTGCCGCAGCCGGACTCACCGACGAGGCCGAGGGTCTCCCCCTCGTGGACGGTGAAGTCGAGTCCGTCGACGACGGGGATGGCGCCGTAGCGGTCGGGGAAGCGGATCGCGAGGTCGCGTACGACGAGGAGTTCGGCGGCGTCCTCACGTACCGCGGTGATGGTCGGCTCGGTGGCGTCGACGCGGTTCGCGAGCTTGGTGAGGGCTGCGTCGATGTCCACGGTGGACGCGTCCTCGACGGGGTCGGGGGCCGTGGCCGTGGCCGTGGTCGCGTCGGTGGCGGCGCGGGCGCTCTTCGGCGCGGCGGAGGCGTCGGTGAGCCCCTCGGAGAGGATGTTGAGCGCGAGGACGGTGATCAGCAGCGCGAGGCCGGGGAAGAAGGTGGCCCACCAGCCGCCGGCCAGGAGAATCTGCCGGCCGTAGGCGAGGACGCTGCCCCAGCTGGGGTCGGGGTCCTGCACTCCGGCGCCGATGAAGGAGAGGCTCGCCTCGAAGATGATCGCCTCGGCGACCATGACGGTGGCGAACACCATGACCGGGGCCATGCAGTTGACGGCGACGTGGCGGAGCACGATGTAGCCGCGTCGGGCGCCGATGACCTTCTCGGCGGCGACGTAGTCCTCGCCGTACTGGGACAGCACATTGGCGCGGACCACGCGGGCCAGCGACGGGGTGTAGACGAACGCGATGGTGAAGATGATCACCGGGATGCTGGTGCCGAAGACCGCCACGAGGACGGCGGCCAGTGCGATCGGCGGGAACGACATCACGACGTCGAGGGTGCGCATCACGGACTCGTCGCCGAGCCTGCGGGAGGTCGCGGCGAGCGAACCGAGGACGGCGCCGACGACCAGGGCGACGGCGGTCGCACCGAGTCCGATGATCAGTGAGTAGCGGGAGCCGTGCACGACCCGGGCGAAGACGTCGCGGCCGGCCCGGTCGGTTCCGAACCAGTGGGCGCCGCTGGGTGCTTGCACCGGGGTCCCGGTGGTCAGCGGGTCCTGGGTGACCAGCGGGGCGAGGACGGCGCCGAGGATGACGACGAGCAGCACGCCGAGTGCGATGCGGGAGGTGACCGGAAGGGCGCGGAACGCGATGCCCGGTCGGGACAGTCTGTTGGCCAGTCGGCCCGTGGCGAACATGTCACACCGTCCTGATGCGGGGATTGACCAGCAGATAGAGCAGGTCGACGATGACGTTGACCACCAGGAACGCGATGGCGATGGTCAGTACGGTGCCCTGGACCAGGGCGACATCGCCGCCGGTGACACCTTCGAGGATGAGCTTGCCCATGCCCGGCAGGTCGAAGATCGCCTCGATGACGACGGCGCCGCTGAGCAGGTAGCCGACCTTGATGCCGAGCACGGTCAGCGGGGTGACGAGCGCGTTGCGCAGCACCGAGCGGATGACCAGGAGCGGCGGAAGTCCGTTGCCGCGGGCGGTACGGACGTAGTCACGGTCGAGTTCGGCGACCATCGACGTCCGTACGAGACGGGCGAGCGAGGCGGACACCGGGAGTGCGAGTGAGATCGCGGGCAGCGCCATGGTGGTGAGCCAGCCGCTGAAGGAGTCGGCGGGGTTGGTGTATCCGCCGGTCGGGAAGATCGGCGTGTTCAGCGCGAACTGCTGGATGAGCAGCACCCCGAGCCAGAAGGACGGGATGGCGACCCCGGCCATGGACAGCACCCGGAACAGCTGGTCGGGCCAGCGGTCCCGGTACATCGCGCCGGTCACACCGAACAGGACGGCGAGGACGACCGCGAGGATCAGCCCGAGGAACGTCAGCTGCACGGTGAGCGGGAAGGCGGCGGTGATCCGGTCGAAGACGGGCTGGCTCGGCGGGACGGTCATCCCGAGGTCGAAGTGGAGCAGTTGTCCGAGGAAGTGGACGTACCGCACGGGCAGCGGGTCGTCCAGCCCGTTGGCCTCGGCGAAGGCCGCACGGGCCTCGGGGGTGGCGCTCTCCCCGAGCGCGTTGAAGGCCGGGTCGACCGGCGAGAACTGCAGCACCACGAAGACGAGCAGCGCGATGCCGAGGATCATCACCGGCATCATCGCGACGCGGCGCAGCGCGAGCCGGAGAAAAGCAACCATCGTCGGGTTCCTTGTGGTTGGTCGGCCGGGTCCGGTCCACCTGGCTGGGGTGGACCGGACCGGGTGATCGGGTGCGGTGGTTCGGCACCGGGTGATCAGGTGTGGGGGTTCCGTCGCCGGATGCCCGTCGGACGGATGCACGGCGGCGGAGGACGGGCGCGGCGTATCCCCCGCCGGCCCGGTCGGGCGTCGGGCGGTCAGGCGCGGCTGACGTCCAGGAACGACAGGCCCGTGGTGGGCAGCGGCTTGAAGCCGGGCAGGGCCTTCTCGTTCCAGGCGGTGGGCAGCTTCCGGTGCAGGATCGGGTAGAGCGCGGCCTCGTCGGCGACGAGGTCGGTGACCTGGCCCCACAGCGCCTTGCGCTTCGTCTCGTCGACTGCCTGGGCGGCCTTGTCGAGGAGCTGCTTGACCTGCTTGTACGCGGCGGACTTGCCCCAGCCGTACCGGCTCTCCGGCCAGAAGCCGTAGTAGAACCAGCGCAGCAGCAGATCGGCGTCGTTGCCGAAGACGGACGGGTCGCCGGGGGCGACGAGGACGTCGAAGCCGCCCTTGTCGACCTTGGCGTACTGGGCGGGCGACTGCGCGATGTCGAGCGTGACCTTGACGCCCGCCGCCTCCCAGCTCTCCTTCAGCAGAGGAGCGATGTCCTTGACCCAGCCGGTGTCGGTCGTGAGCACCGTGAAGGACAGGTCCTTGACGCCCGCGTCGGCGAGCAGCTTCTTCGCCCTGGCCACGTCGTGCGTGTAGACGGTGGCGGCCTTGTGGTAGTCGGGGTGGGTGGCCGGGACATAGCCCGTGGCCGCCGCGGCGTTGCCGACCATCGCGGTGGAGATGATCTTCTCGGTGTCCAGGGCGTAGTGCAGCGCCTGGCGCACCCGCTTGTCGGCGAACCGCTTGTCGGCGGTGTTGAACATCAGGAAGAGCAGCCCGAAGGACTGCACCGACTCGGTCTTCGTCGAGCCCGAGAGCCGCTTCACGTCGATGTACGGGACGTCCTCGATGGCCTGGACCCGGCCGGACTCCATGGCGCTGACGCGCGCCGACTGGTCGGACATCAGGCGCCAGATCATCTTCTTGGCCTTGGCCGGGTGCGGGCCGTTGTACTTGTCGTAGGCCTCGAAGACGATCTTGTCCTCGCGGGTGGCCGAGACGAACGCGTACGGCCCGGAGCCGACCGGCTTGGCGTCGAACGCCTTGGGGTCGGGTTCGACGATCTTCCTCGGGACGATCCGGGCCACGGCGATACGGGACGGGAAGAGCGCGAAGGCGTACTTGAGCTTGAACTCGACCGTGCTCGCGTCGACGGCCTCGACCTTGTCGATGAACGGCACGAACTGCGCCATGAGTGAGGCGTTCTTCGGGTCCAGGATGCGTTCGAAGCTGAACACCACGTCGTCGGCGGTGACCGGCGATCCGTCGTGGAAGGTGGCGCCCTCGCGGAGCGTGGCCCGGTAGGTCGTTGCGTTGATCTTCTTCGGCATCTCGGTGGCGAGCGCGGGGCGGGCCACGAGCGTTGCCGGGTCGAGGTCCACAAGGCCTTCGAAGATGTGCATGTTGGCGGCGTACGGAGTCGCGCCCGAGGTGATCATCGGGTCGAAGCCGGTGGACAGAGGGTACGAGAGACCGGCCTCGATGAGGCCGCTGCCGCCGCCCTTGCCCGACGAACCGTCGGTGGTCGAGGTCGGTCCGCCGCATGCGGAAAGGCTCGCCGTGATGGCTGCTGCCGCACCGACAGCAGTGGTGTAACGCAGGAAGGTGCGGCGCTCGACACCGGCTGATCTCAGCTCGGGCACGGGTCCTCCAGGGACGTCAGGGGTGGGACGGAAGGGCGGGAAGGAACGAGGGCGGAAGCAGGATCACGAGGATCGCGAAGCCCGAAGCATAAGACGTCAGATGTCTGATGCCTTGATAGCGTGGGAACGTAGCTTGACAATGGAGAGGGGTCAAGAGGTGGGGAGTTCACATATGTCCGGTACGAGGCCCGGCCGGCAGCTGCTCCGGCAGGAAGTCGTCGAGGGCATCAAGCGCTACATCCTCGAAGAGCGACTCCGCCCCGGGGACCCGCTGCCCACCGAGCCGGCCCTGTGCGAGGCGCTCGGCGCCAGCCGTTCCAGCGTCCGTGAGGCCGTCAAGATCCTCAATGCGCTGGACATCGTCGAGGTCCGCCACGGGCACGGCACATACGTCGGCCGGCTGAGCCTGTCCGCCCTGGTGGAGAGCCTGACCTTCCGCGGACTGCTCTCCCCCGACGACGATTTCCAGGTGATGGCCGACCTCGTCGACGTACGCGAGCTCTTCGAACGCGGGATGGCCGACCGGATCGTCTCGCTGCTGACCCCGGAACAGCTCGACTCGCTGGAAGGCCTGGTGGCCACCATGCGCGCGACCGGGGCGCAGGAGGGGAACGGCTTCGTGGAAGCCGACCGGGCGTTCCACGCACTGCTGGTGGCACCGCTCGGCAATCAGCTGATCGGCCAGCTGTCGATGGCCTTCTGGGACGTGTACGCGATCGTCGCGCCGCATCTCGACGGATTCACGCATGCCGACGAGACGGCGACGATCGCCGCCCACCAGAACATCGTGGACGCCGCGCGGGCCGGTGACATCGCCGGGTTCACGAAGGCGCTGGGCGAGCACTACGCGCCGGTCAGGCGGCGGATCGCGGAGGCCCGCGCCCGCGACGTGGCAGCCGTGGACTGACCGGGGCGCCGACGCCCGCCGGAGAACGGAGCCAGGCCCTGCCGCTCGCAGGACCTGGCCCTGCGGACCCTTGACGGGTGCCGCGGTGGTGCCTAGGGTCCGTGTGCCAACAGGACATCAGACGTCATCTGTCTGGCTCTGATCCTGGCGCGCAGTACGCCACACCCCCACACCGACCCGCGAGGCCTCCTCCGTGCCATGGACGGGTCACTCGCCCGCGGACTGCGCGGTGCCCTCCCTGTTCGCGGGGCGAACGGCCAGATGGGCCGCCCGCCCCCCACCGAGAAGAGGAATCGTTCATGCAGCGCAGAGTCTCCGTCGCCCTGCTGTCCGCCGCCCTGATGGTGCTGACCACCACCGGCACCGCGCACGGCGCGGCGCCCCCCGCCGCAGGCGAACTGACCTCCCAGGACCTGACCGTCGCGGGAGTGGGCTCGCCCCACTACCGCATCCCCGCCCTCACCACCTCGGTCCGGGGCACCCTGCTCGCCGCCTACGACGCCCGCCCCACCCTCGGTGACCTGCCGAGCCATATCGGCATCGTGCTGCGTCGCAGCACCGACGGCGGCGTCACCTGGCAGGCACAACAGGTGGTCCGCAAGGAGGCGGCGCCCAACGGCTACGGAGACCCGAGCCTGCTCACCGACCGGACGACCGGCCGGATCTTCCTCTTCTACGCGGGTTCGGTGAACCAGGGCTTCTTCGGCTCCGGAACGGGCAATGACGAGACCGACCCGAACATCCTGCAGGCCGATTACAGCTACTCGGACGACGACGGTGTGACGTGGACCCACCGCCGTATCACCAAGCAGATCAAGAACCCTGCCTGGGCAGGCATGTTCGCGGCTTCCGGCGAGGGCATCCAGCTGCGGCACGGCACGTACCGGGGCCGGCTGATCCAGCAATACGCGATCCGCAACAACGGCGCCAACTACGCGGTCAGTGCCTACAGCGACGACCACGGCGAGACCTGGCACATGGGCAACCCCGTCGGTCCGGGCGGCGACGAGAACAAGACCGTCGAACTGTCCGACGACACGGTCATGCTCAACAACCGGTCCAGGCCCTACCGCACGATCGCCTACTCCACCGACGGCGGCGTCAACTACACCCCGTTCACCCAGGACACCAACCTGGTCGACCCGGCGAACAACGCGTCCGTCATCCGCTACAACCCCGGAGCCCCGGCGTCGAACCCGCAGTCGTCCTGGCTGCTGTTCAGCAACACCGAGGACACTTCGGCGCGGCGCAACCTCACGGTGAAGATGTCCTGCGACAACGGGAAGACCTGGCCGATCAGGAAGGTCGTCGATCCGGGCGCCGCCGCCTACTCGACGCTGACGCGTCTGCCGGGCGGCCGGGTGGGGCTGCTGTACGAGCGCGCCGACTACCAGCACATCACCTACGCGTCGTTCGATCTGAAGTGGCTGGCCGGCACCTGCGCGGACATCACCCTCACCCCGCCCGCGGCCCTGACGGCAGGCACCGGCGCCGAGATCACGGTCCGGGTCGTCAACAGGATGAACGTGCGGCGGAGCCAGGGCACGCTCGACCTGACCGTGCCCGGCGGCTGGGGGACGCAGCAGGTGACGGTGCCCGCGCTCAGGCCGGGCCAGGGAGCCGACGTCAAGGTGCCGGTCACGGTCGCGGCGGGCGCCTCAGGGAGCGCCACGCTGACAGCCACCTACCGGACGGACGGGAAGCAGGCTTCGGGAAGCCGGACGGTGACGGTCACGCCCGTCGGATAGGTGGCGGCACCCGCGTACGCACGGCCCCGTCCCCGGGCAGCACGTACGCGGGTGCTCCTTCAGCGGCCGCCGGACACCGGCTCCCGCGCCGCACCGGTCAACTCCGCCATGTCGACGATCCGGTCGGCCGCCTCCGCCACCACCGGATCGTGGGTCGCGACGACGGTGACGCACCGGTCCCGGCGGGTGCGGTCGACCAGGAGAGCGGCCAGTTCGCCCGCCTGTGAGCGGTCGACGGCCGCGGTCGGTTCGTCGACCAGCAGCAGCTTCGGCGCGAGGAACAGTGCGCGGGCCAGGGCGACGCGCTGGCGTTCGCCGCCGGAGAGCTCTTCCGGGCGGTGGCGCAGGCGGTGGCCGAGGCCGACCTCGGTCAGCGCTTCCTCGGCGCGGGCACGGTACGCGCGAGGGCGTCTGCCGCTGATGTACACGGCGGCCAGGAGCTGTTCGACAGCGGGCAGCCCGGAGAGCAGATTGCCGCTCTGGAACATGTAGCCGATCCGTTCGCGGCGGATCGCCGCACGCTGTGCGTCGGTGCGGGTCGCCAGGTCCTCGCCGTCCAGCAGGACCTGGCCGGCGGTGGGCCGCAGCAGGGCGCCCGCGGCGGCGAGCAGGGTGGACTTGCCTGATCCGGACGGGCCGACGAGCGCGGTCGTGCAGCCCGGCTCGAAGGTGACGTCGAGGCCGTCGAGGACGGTGGTCCGGGCGTCGGCGCGACCGAATTCGACGGTGACGCCGGTCAGTTCGAGGCTCATCGGTTGGCTCCCAGCATGGTCAGCGGGTCGGCGGTGGTGACCCGGCGCAGGGTCAGGGCGGTGCCCGCGAGGCCGACGGCGGCGACGGTGCACATGGTGACGGCGAGCGTGGCGGCGGGAAGACTGAACGGCACCTGCTCACCGACCAGCAGCCCGACAGCTGCGGCGAGGACGGCGCCCGCCGCGGTGCCGAGACCGACGACCAGCGCGGCCTGGAGCACGGTGTGGGCGAGCAGCCGCCTGCGGGAGGCGCCGAGGGCGCGGAGCAGGGCCAGTTCGGGCCGGCGCTGCACGGTCCACACCGCGAAGAACGCGCCGACGACGAGCGGGGCGATCAGGTAGAGGAAAACCTGGATCGAGTTCATCGTGACGCGCTCACCGGTGTAGCCGGGGGCCGCCTCGTACGCCCTCTCCTTGGTGAGCGTCGTGGTGGACAGCCGCTGGTCCAGGGCGGCGAACGAGCCGCCGCCGGAGTCGCGTACGGCCAGGGCGCTGAACTGGTCGGGGATCGTGGCGGTGGCGGAGGCCGGGGCGCCCGGGGTGCTGAAGCGGATGCGCTGCCAGGTGGTCAACGGGACGTAGGCGGCGGGAACATGCCCGTAAGCGGAACGGTCGGTGAGGCCGGTGACGTGCAGCCGGATGCCGAGCCGGTCGACGACGAGGGTGTCCCCGACCCGTACCCCCTCGTCGGCAAGCTTGGCGGAGATCACGATGCTGTCGTCGGCGGTGCGGTCGAGGCCCCGGCCCGCGGTGACGGACGGGGCGAGGAAGGAGCCGGGTTCGACGCCGAAGGCGGCGAGGTCGACCTCGGCGCCGCGGTCCGTCGTGCCGCGGGTGATGGAGACGCCCAGGGGGGTCGCGTCGGCGTCGGCTTCCCGGCGCCAGGCGGCCGCCGCCCGGTCGTCGAGGAGGCTACGGGCGAACTGGTCGGACCGGGCGTCGGAGGAGAACACCAGGTGCGAGGCCGGGAGGCGGCGCAGGGCCGAAACGGTGTCGTCGCCGAGGCCGGTGGTGAAGCCGGAGACGATGCCGACGAGTGCGGCGACGAGCACCACGACGGACCCCATGAGCAGAAAGCGGCCACGGGCTGCGCGCAGCTCCAGCAGTGCGAGGAACACGGCGGTTCCCTTCGAGGATCGATGTTAGGGACGGTGCGTCGCCAAGATAGATGATGGCGACACACCGTCGCCAAGTGGGTCCCCCGACGGCTTCGTTCGAGCAGGCGGGACCCCGCCCGAGGACGTTCGGCCGCCTTGCGATCGCACGCAACGGACGGCACTCCCCACGGGGCGGACGTTGCCGGTCACGGCACTAAACTGGGCCGGTGCCCAAGATCAGCGCCGCCACGGTCGCCGAGCACCACGCCCAGCAGCGGCTGGCCCTGGTGCGGGCGGCACGCGCACTGCTGGAGGGCGGCGACGCGGAAGCGGTGACCTTCACGGCGGTCGCCAAGGCCACGGGCCTGGCCCGCAACAGCGTCTACAAGTACTTCCCCGGCCGCCCCGAACTGCTCGCCGCGGTCGTCGAGGACGCGATGCCGCGCTGGACGTCCGCCATCAGGGCGGGCATGTCGGCGGCCGCCACACCGGAGCAGAAGATCGCCGCGTATGTGACGTCGCAACTGGAGCTGGTACGCAGCGGCGAGCACCGGATCGCCCAGGCGCTGGCCGGGGTCCGGGACGCGGCAGTGGTCAGGGAGAGCGCGGCGCAGGCACACCGGGAGCTGCTCACTCCGCTGACGGATGCGCTGGCGGAGCTGGGGGATGACGATCCGCGGCGTACGGCGATACTGCTCCAGGGGATCGTCAATGCCGCCACCACGGCGATCGAGTCGGGGGACGACGCGATGACGGTGACGGGGCGGGCCGCGCGGATGGCGGTTGCGGCCGTGATGGGGAGCACCGCCTCGGCGTGAGGTGTGTCCGATGACGGGGTTGCGCGGCCTTCGGCCCGGCTCCGCCTCACATCGCCCGACGGGCCGCCCGATTGCACCCTGCCGGGCGCGATGTGCCCGGCGGCGCGACTCCGGTCAGCGTTCGAGGCGCGTGCGGATGCCGTCGAAATGTGTGCGCATCGCTCGCACCGCTCGTTCCCCGTCGGCCGCCGCGACAGCCGCGACGATCTCGCGGTGCTGGGCGCAGGTGACCCCGGGATCCTGATGGCCGTCGTCGAGATCCTCGCGCACCCGGTCCATGGCCGCCCAGAACGCGTCCAGCACCTCGCTCAGCAGGTGGTTGTCGAGCGAGGAGTACAGCGCGAGGTGGAACGCACGGTCGGTGGAGCGCGCGACACGTCCGGTGCGCGCCTCGGCCTCCATCTTCGCCACGAGCCCGTGCAGCACGGCCAGATCCTCTTCCGGCACACCGGCCGTGACGGCTCCGACCAGCCCCGCCTCCAGCGCCTCCCGCACCTTCATCAGCTCGGCGAGCCCGGGCTCCCCCCGGCGGTGCCGCACGGCCGCGCGGAAGGCGAGCGCCTCGACGAACGGAGAGAGGGAGAGCGAGCCGACGAACATGCCGTAGCCGCGGCGGATCTCCACGACCTTGACGGCCTGGAGCGCCTTCAGGGCCTCGCGCACGGAGACACGTCCGACCCCGAACATCTCCATCAGCTCGGCCTCGGTGGGCAGCGCGTCGCCGGGGCCGAGTCTGCGTTCCAGGATCAGCTCCTTGACCTGGCGTTCTATGTCCTGAGCCATGGTGGGCCGCGCCACAACGTCCTCCTGAGGTGCTGTTGCCCCTTGACCGGTCGCAGGAGCATCTGTTTAAGGTGAGGTCAGACATAGGACATCTTACGTCTCATGTCTCGATCTGCGCAGCCACCACGGGCCGCGATCGGTGTACCGACAAGCTGGAGCCTTCACCCATGTCTCTGACCGCACCGCTGCACGGCGTCGTCCCGCCGGTCTGCACCCCGCTCGACTCCCACGGGGAGGTCGACACCGCCTCTCTGGCCGAGCTGGTCGAGCACCTCATCGGCGGGGGCGTGCACGGACTCTTCGCGCTCGGTTCCACCAGTGAGGTCGCCTACCTCACCGACGAGCAGCGCGCCACGACGCTGGAGACCGTCGTCCGTGTGACCGACGGCCGCGTCCCGGTACTGGCGGGTGTCATCGACACCACCACCGCACGCGTCGCCGAACACGCCAGGACCGCCGCCGGCCTCGGCGCGGACGCACTGGTCGCGACTGCGCCGTTCTACACCCGCACCCACGGCAAGGAGATCGCCCAGCACTTCCGCCGGCTGCGGGCGGCCGTCGATCTGCCGCTGTTCGCCTACGACATCCCGGTCGCCGTCCACAGCAAGCTTTCCTCCGCGCTGGTGCGCGAACTCGCCGAGGACGGCACGCTGGCCGGCCTCAAGGACAGCAGCGGCGACGAGGGCGGGCTGCGCCGGCTGATCGTGGAGCTCGGCGGGCGCGAGGGCCGCAGGGAGGGACCGGCTCCGGAGTTCAGCATCCTCACCGGTTCCGAACTCACCGTGGACGCGGCACTGCTGGCCGGCGCCGACGGTGTCGTGCCGGGCATCGGCAATGTCGACCCGGCCGGGTACGTCCGGCTGTACGAGGCCGCGCGGGCCGGCGACTGGGCGCTCGCCGCGAGGGAGCAGGAGCGGCTCGTCGCGCTGTTCGCCATGGTCGATGTCGGCCCGGAGGCGGACATGGGCCGCAGCTCGTCGGCGCTCGGGTCGTTCAAGGCCGCGCTGCACCTGCTGGGGATCATCACGTGCGGCGACACCGCGTTCCCGCAGATCCAGCTGAGCGACGAGTCGGTCGCCCTGGTGGCGCAGCGGCTGCGCGCCGCAGGCCTGCCCACGGTCCGATGAGCCAGAGCTCGCCGTCCTCGGCCACCGGTGCCCCGGTGATCGGACTCGACCTCGGTGGTACGAAGATCGCCGCCGCGCTCTTCGGCGCGGACGGCACCGTCCTGGCGCGGCACACCCGGCCCACCCCGGCCCGGGACGGCGCCACGGCCGTGCTCGACGCGCTCGCGACGGCGGCCGCCGAGGTCGACCCGGCGCGGCTCGCCACCACGCTCGGCATCGCCGCCGCCGGAGTCGTCGATCCCCGCACCGGCAGAGTCACCAGCGCCACCGACTCGCTCCGCGGCTGGGCGGGCACCGCGCTCGGTGCCGGGCTCGCGGACCGTACCGGACTACCGGTGGCCTGCGACAACGACGTGCGCGCCACGGCCGGGCCGGAGCTCGCCGCGCTGGTCGCGGAGGTTTCGGCCCATGCGTCACTGCTGTTCGCGGCCATCGGTACCGGTGTGGGCGGCGCGGTCGCCGTCGACGGGCGGATGCTGCACGGCGCCTCGGGCATCGCCGGACATCTCGGCCATCTGCCGAGCCCCCAGGCGGCGGGGCTGCCCTGCACCTGCGGTGCCACCGGTCACCTCGAGGTCATCGCCTCGGGCCCCGGCATCACCGCCCACTACGAACGGCTCACCGGCACCTCGGTGGACCGGCTCGAAACCGTTGCCGAGCGGGCCGGGCGGGGCGACGCGGACGCCGTCCACGCCATCACCACCGGCGCGGCGGCCACCGGCCAGGTGCTCGGCGGGCTCGCCAATGCCCTCGGCCCCGACCGGGTCGTCATCGGCGGCGGGGTCCCCCGGATCGGCCCGCTGTACGGCGATGCGCTCGCCGCGGCGTTCGCCGCCGAGCTGATGCCGCCGATGCGGGGACTCGCACCCGTCGCGCCGCTGTTCGGCCACGACGCCGCGGTGCTCGGAGCCGCCGCCCTGACCACCACCCTCCCCCTCCACCACCCAGGAGTTCTCCGATGACCGCGCAGGAACTGGCCGCCTCCCTCCAGGGCAGACTGATCGTGTCCTGTCAAGCACCTCCCGGTGACCCGATGCGGGAGACCGGCGCCCTCGTCCGGCTCGCGCAGTCCGCCGCCGCCGGTGGCGCCGCCGCGATCCGGGCCAATGAGCCGGAGGTCGTCGCCGCGATCGCCGCGGCCGTCGACCTGCCGGTCATCGGGCTCTGGAAGGACGGCGACATCGGCGTCTACATCACCCCGACCGTCCGGCACGCCCTGGCGATCGCCGCGGCGGGCGCCGCCGTCGTCGCCGCCGACGCCACCGACCGGCCGCGCCCCGACGGGTCGACCTTCGCCGAGCTGGTCACCGCGGTCCACGAGGCCGGTGCGCTGGTCATGGCCGATGTGTCGACGCTCGCCGAGGGCCTCGCCGCGGCCGCCCAGGGCGCGGACTTCGTCTCGACGACGCTGTCGGGCTATGTGCCCGGGACGCCCAAGCAGACCGGACCCGATCTCGACCTGGTGGCGGCGCTGTCCGCCGCGATCGACGTCCCGGTGGTCGCCGAAGGCCGTATCAACACCCCCGAAGACGCCGCCGAGGCCCTGGACCGCGGTGCCCACAGCATCGTCGTCGGCACCGCCATCACCGCTCCCACCGCCCTCACCACGCGCTTCGTGGCGGGCATAGCCCGGCCCTGAACCAGCCCCCACCACGCGGCCGGTCGCTCGATGGCGAGCGCCGTGCCGCATCCTGGAGACACCGTGCAGACCACCACACCCCCCGCGCTCCCCTGGTACCGCGAGGTGAGCCCCACCCAGTGGAAGTCGTTCTTCGCCGCCTGGATCGGTTACGTCCTCGACGGCTTCGACTTCGTGCTGATCACTCTCGTCCTCACCGAGATCAGTGACGACTTCGGTCTGAGCACGGTGCAGGCGGCCAGTCTGATCTCCGGTGCGTTCATCACCCGCTGGCTGGGCGGTGCTGTGCTCGGCGCCGTCGGAGACCGGTTCGGGCGCAAGCTCTCCATGATCCTGTCGATCCTGCTGTACTCGCTCGGCACCTTCGCCTGCGGGTTCGCCTGGAACTATCACAGCCTGTTCGCCGCCCGGCTCGCCATCGGCATGGGCATGGCCGGTGAGTACAGCGCCAGTTCCACGTACGTCATGGAGAGCTGGCCGGCGAAGCTGCGCAGCCGGGCCAGCGGCTTCCTGATCTCCGGCTTCTCGGTCGGCTCGGTGCTCGCCGCACAGGTCTACAACTGGGTCGTGCCGTCGCTCGGCTGGCGCTGGATGTTCTACCTGGGCCTGATCCCGATCGCGATCGCGCTGTGGATGCGCCGGGCGCTCCCGGAGGCCGAGGAGTGGACGGAGTCCGTCGCGGACAAGGGCGCCAAACCCAATCCCTTCCGGCCGCTGTTCGTCACCCGCGCCCGGGCCACCGTCAACACGATGCTCGCCGTCCTCGCCACCGTCTCTCTCTTCATGATCTTCACCCCGGCCGGTACGGGGATGGTGCCGGTGCTGTCGGTGGTCGCC